>NZ_BAAAQM010000010.1:0-185419 GCF_039531675.1 Catenulispora subtropica | reverse complement strand
AAACCCCCAGGTCGCGAATCGATTTCCCTTCCCGCCCCAGGTCTGGCTAATATAGGCAACGCCCGCCGGGGAGATCAGGAAGATCGATCAGAAGATCTCACCGGGGGACCAGATGGGGCTTTAGCTCAGTTGGTAGAGCATTTGTCTGGCAGACAAAAGGTCAGGGGTTCAAGTCCCCTAAGCTCCACATAGTGGAAAGAGGCGCCCTCCAGTGGAGGGCGCCTCTTCGCTGCTCAGGGCTTTGCGCCGCAGGTCGCGATGGTTTTCCGCCTGCACGACAACGAAGACTTTTGTCTCACCGCAGATCTCTTTCGATCATGGATTATCGAAGATCGCTCCCCATACGCTCCCCGGTCCAGGCCGCCCTCGGGTCGCCCTGGCCGTCCGATCACCGCCGTCATCACCGGTTCGGGTGAAGCTTCAGATGTGCTGAGTGACACACGTGTACGCCGTAGCAGCGAGCCTCAGCCGTCCGCGGCGCCGGCCTCAGGCGTGGCCCGCCTGTTGGGTTCTGCGGTCAGCGCCTCATCAATCCGGCGCAGGTCGCGTTCCTCCTGACCGTCGATGCACTTGGCATAAACGGACAGCAGTACATCGACACTGTGGCCGGCCCACTCAGCTACCTGTGGAGCGCTGACGCCAGCGTTGAGCCAGGTGGACACTGCGGCGTGGCGTAGGTCATAGGGACGCTTGCCCAGCGGCGAATCGATCTGCTCTGGCGAGAGCACGGCCTCGCGCGCTTTGGACCAGAGGCTGGCGAAGGTGGCATAGCGAATGTCCCGGCCGTTGGCGCGTACGAACAACCGACCATCGGGTGCGGTGCCGAACGTCTCGATGTGGGCCCGCAGATAAGCCACGAGTTCGGGGTGCACGGGAACGCTTCGGCTTTCGTGTTTCGCACGATGCTTGAGGGCTTTGCGCGGGCTGTCGTCACCTGTAGTACTCCTGAAACTCGGCCACTGGTTGTGACCTGTGCGTTTATGCTGCGGTGTGGTACTCGTTGATCAGCCCGCCAAGTACCGATGTGCGGTGGATGCGGCTTGCCGGGGCCGGGAAGGGGATCACGTTCCTGTCGTCGCTGGGCGCCCGCAACTGCATCCCGTCGCCTTGATGGCTGCGGCCGTTGTTGTAGTGATCGATGTATCGCTGAAGGACAGACCAGAGGTGGTGTTCGCCGACGATGAGCATCCGGTCGGTGCACTCGGCGCGGATGGTCCGCACGAACCGCTCCGCGATGGCGTTCATCCGCGGTGCCTGAGGCGCGGTAAGTACTGTGTCGATGCCGATGGAGGCGAACGCGGCGTCGAAGGCATCGGTGAACTTCGCATCCCGATCACGGATCAGGTACTTGAACCGGCGGCCGGCCTGTTCGAGGTCCTGACCGGGGCAGCAAATGATGCGCTGCACCCTTGGCATCAGCATAGGGTGCACGTGCGGCCACGTAACGTAACCTGGCGTAGACGCTAGGGCTCGCCATGCTCGGCGACGACCGACGGTTAGGAGAACCCGAGAGAGCGAAGAACACTGCGATGGAACCCTCCAGCCCAAAATTCACACATGTCGTCTCCGGTGTCGACCACCTGCGCGATCAGCCCAGGCGCGACGAACAGGCTGCTCGGATCGGCCGGCCACCGCCATGGGCGCAACGGAACAGGCGTCAACGAGCTCGTCAGCTCCCGAGCCCGCGCGACTTCCATCTGCTGGCCGAACGCTGTGTGGGGCGCGTTCATCATGGTCTCGAACAGCGCGAACTGCAGCAGGAAAGCGCTCAGCGGCTCGCGCTCAGGCACCATGTCCCAGCTGTGACCGAAGTCGTCGATCCATACCGTCGGATCAGCCTCCGACGGATCCATCAACCACAGGTGGCAGCCCTGGTTCTCGTGGGCGAACCCCACCATCCCGACGTCCCGTCCGGCAGCCCACTTCACCACGGGAAGCAGTCGATTCTGCACGCCCATCAAAGCCGGCCGTGCTTGAGCCAACCGGTAGTACTCGACCAGCGCCGCTGGCACGTCATCGTGTTCGGATGCTTCGGCAGAACTGCCGTCCTCAGGAATCCAAGCGGTGACGAACGACTCCAATGCCTGCATCGGCGCATCCGAGACCAGGCCAAGCCACTCCAGCCCCGGCAACTCACCGGGCTCTGTCGGCGGCAGCGCCCGGTCCAACACCTCAAGGGTCAGCTCAGGCGTGATCCTCAAATCGGCAGTGTGGAGCGCATGCTCATCGAAGCCGCCATGAAACGGCTTGCCGACCCCCAGATAAAGGCAGCCCTCAAGCAGGCGCGTGAACAGGTGAAACGGGCGAACGTCACGGCGCTGCGCCCAGCTCCAGTGCGGCGAGGTCGGTGGATGTCCGAAGAACCGGACGCCCACGTCGTATGGGAACGGACCGTGAAGACGAAAGTCCCTTCGGCTCCGCATCCCACTTGCTTCCAGACCATCCTGCGGATCCGCCACGATCACCACGGCGTCGTCGCCGAGCACGACCACCACTCCCGGCCCGTGATGGGCGGCCGCATTAGCGCCGGCAAGGCGTATCGCCTCGTCTTCATCGACCAGATCGAGCGGCTTCACGAACACACCGCGGAGTCTATGGCGTGCCCCATGGCACCGGACGTCCTTCCCCTGTGTTCGATGGTGCGTGAGAATCTGACCGCATGACCGATGACGTGGGGCCGCCGCTCACTCCCGAAGAGGGCCGGATGCTCATAAAACTGTTGGCACGCTATTGCACGCACAATGTGGATCAATTCGACACCTGGCGCCTATCCCTGCCTGCTGGGAACTTCTTCATTGCCATCGAGGACAGTGGGACGCCCGGCGGCTTGCCCGTCGAGTTCTTCCGCGAGGTCTGGCCTCCACGGCCCACCCCATCCTCAGCCAGTTCAGCATCAGGCGATTCGACTACTGCTTGAGCGGCATCGCCCTCGTCCTCCTTACCGAGGCTCAACACACAGCGGCAAAACCCCCGTGAGTCCACACGGCGTGCTGACGTACCCTGCCGTGCATGTCCCCGACCGCTCATCCGCTCACAGTTCCGATGCAGGCCGACTCGGTGCTGCCCCCGCGGCTGGCCTTCGGTCATCTGCCGCTGTTCCCCGGCGACGAGGACTACCCGCCGAACGCCATCTACTTCCCTCTGCCCCCTGACGAAGGCGGCCTGGGACGGGTGACGTTCGAAGGGCTCGATGCCGTCAGCGGATCACGTGGGGAGCACCTGCCGTATCCGCGGTCCGTTCCGCTCACCGCGCCGACAAAGATCAGAGACTGGGTCTTCGAAGTCTCTGACTCGCCGTGGCTCGCCGAACGCCATAACTACGAGAACCACCACTACCAGACGCCGCTGATGGATACCCACCAGCACTACCTGTTCAGCTTCCACGACCAGTTCGTCGAAGCCATCGCCCAGGGAGTGTGGTTCGACAAACCGGACCCCGACGAGCCACTCGTCCCACCGCCGGCCCACCCACTGGCGTCGTTCAGCCAGGCCGACCCCGCCGAAGCGCACCGATCACCCTCGGGCATCCCGTGGGAGCTACGACGCTGCCGCAAGGACCAGGCGACTTTGATCCGGGACTCCCGCCTATGCTCCCAACGCCTGTACCAGTTCAACCTGGTACTCGACGGCGAAAGCCGTGAAGCAGCAAGCGTGTGGCTTCGCACGTCACGTGGACACACCTACTCGCGGATGACGCGAAACTGGGTCGGCGAGCTGGCTTGCAGCGACGGGCTGGCGGCGCCTGACGACTTCCTTGGCGAGTGGGAGCGCTATGTCCACGAGGTCGCCGATCGCCGACGGTCTATGGGGAAGCCGCTTGGGTAGCGGCTAAGGGCTCCTAACAGAATGAGGCTTCCCTGTGCGTGCCGATGGTCTCAGGCTTTGGGGGCTACGCCCGGACGGTTCAGCGAGTAAACCGTCACTGGTTTGCCGAGTAGCACGTCATCACGGAGTGGGGAGAAGCCCAGCCTTTCGGCGACTCGGATCGACGGGACGTTGGCCGGGTGGATCATCGATGTGAAATACTCCGCATCGAGGGTCGCGAAGCCCCACTCGAGACAGGCGCGTGCCGCCTCGGTGGCGTAGCCATGGCCCCAGGCTTCTGCTTTGAGGGTCCAACCGAGTTCGGTTTCTTCAAACGGCTCCCAGTAGTTCAGGCCGCAGCGGCCGATGAACTCGCCGCTGTCTTTGAGGTGGACAGCGCACAGGCCGTGGCCGCGCTCGGTCCACTGCTGCTCGATCGTGCGTAGGCGTTCCAGCGCTTGCTCGCGGGAGTAGAACCCCACGAAGCGGTTGATGCGTTCGTCCGCGTGTAGGGTGACGAAAGCCTCGACGTCTTCAACACCAAGGGGACGCAGCGAGAGCCGCACGGTCTCGATCATGGATCGAGGTTATCAGTGGGCTGCCTGCTCGCCCTCAGGTCTGCCAGCACTGCACCTTGCGAAGTCGCCGCCAGCAGATCACGACGCAGCCAAGGGTCACGAATGCGTTGTGGATGTCGTCGCGGATCTCCCAACGGATGCGCAGGCGGCGGAACCAGTGCAACAGTGCCAGCGCTCCTTCCACGACCCAGCGGTGCACGCCCAGGCCGGAACCGTGTTCGGTGCCGCGTCGGGCGATGTGCGGGGTGATCTGGAACCTGCGGACCTGGTCACGGTGGATCTCGTGGTCGTAGCCGCGGTCGGCGTACAGGTGCCGCGGGCGCTGCAGCGGCTGGCCTCGCTTGCCGCGAATCGGCGGGACGGCCTGGATCAAGGGGATCAGCTGGGTAACGTCGTTGCGGTTGCCACCGGTGGTGATCGTGGCCAGCGGGATGCCGTGGGCCTCGACGATGATGTGGTGCTTGCTGCCGCTCTTGCCCCGGTCCACCGGGGACGGGCCGGTGGCTGGCCCGCCCTTCATCGCCCGAATGTGGCTGGAGTCGACTGCGGCGCGGGAGAAGTCCAGCAGGCCCGCGCCGCGCAGCTCGGCCAACAGCAGCTCATGCAGCCGCTGCCACACTCCGGCGGCGTTCCAGTCACGCAACCTGCGCCAGCAGGTCATTCCCGAGCCGTAACCCAGCTCCTGCGGAAGGAACTCCCAGCGGATCCCGGTGTACAACACGAACAGGATGCCGTTGAGGGCCTTGCGGTCATCCAGTCGTGGACGGCCGGGATACCTCGGGTTGCGCTTGACCTGCGGCAATAGCGGCTCGATCCGCTCCCACAGGCCGTTGTCGACCTCCCAGGGCCGACGCGGGTTCTTCTTCGTCTCGGCTGTCTTCCACCTCCGGCAGCATCAACGAAGCCTGATACACGCACATTCCTGCAGCTCAAGCACACCAATTCTGTTACGAGTCCTAAGACGGTCTCGCCCTCAGCCGACGACCGGTCGGCGATCCGCAAGCAGTTCCTTGCCGCGTGTGGTCACGTTCAGTCCGATGGGGAACAAGTTCTCGGCAGCCCATGCGGCGACGATGACTTCGTCTTCCGCAGCGACGAAGTAAACCATTGGCCGCGCTGCATCCGCAGCGGCGTAGACCATGACCCGCGGCGAGCCCTGCCACCCGCCGTGCGCCCACGAGGGGGTTCCGAAGGATTCGATGACATCTGACTGACTGCGGACCTCGCTGACCCACAGCTCCAGGGCTTCGACCAGATCCGCATGCTCCGCAGACGTCAGCAATTTGTCAGGCCGGAACCAACCGCGCTGGTGAAGCCGTGGCAGGAACAGCGAGTGATAGATGTCGGAGCGGGGGTCTGGCAGCCGTTCGTCCACGAAACGCTCCGGCGTTCGTGCGTTGCTGTCGACGACGCTGATACGGCCTTCGTCCACGCCGTCGACGTACTCCAGCATGTCGATCACGGTGTGAGCAGCCAGCCAGCCGCCGTACATGCCCGGACGCTTAAACATGCTGTTCAACGTCACGATCAGATGTTCGCGTATGTCTTCAGCAGTCCGCATACGTCATTCTATCGATCTGCCGCTCACCAGCGCGGTCCTCATACAGCCGGGTCACTAGCGATCAAGAGGGAGATGTCTTCCCTGGTGGGGGCGATCTTCAAGAAGACCCCGTTGATCCAGCTCAACCCCACTCACGAACACCCCACATAGTGGAAAGAGGGGCCCTCCAGTGGAGGGCCCCCCTTCGCTGCTCAGAGCGTTGCGCCGCAGGTCGCGATGGTTTTCCTTCGTCGACTCGCTGAGAACCCTGTGGGTGCCGAATATTCCATCCACGCAGTTCAGGCCGCGTGCTCGTACTCGTGCAGGATGCCGCCGAGTCGGTCGCGTCTTCGCACGTGCAGGTCGACGATGTCGGCGCTACCGATGATCGGTTCGGGCACGGCATGCAGTGGAGCGCCCTGACCCAGCGACCGGTGAAGCCGATGAAGGTTGTAGTGGATCTCGTTTTCGCGTAGCGCATGCAGCAGGTGGGCCTGATTCCAGACCAGCATCCGGTCCAGCAGCTCACGCCGACAGGTGCCTGTCCAGCGCTCCATGACCGCGTTCATCCGCAGCATTCGAACCCCAGTGAGCACAACCTGAACACCCGCCTCGGCCAGCACTTCGTCGAAGGCGGCACAGAACTTTCCGTCACGATCACGGATCAGATACCTGATCGAACTGCCGGCGTCCTTCAGGTCCATGACCAGGTTCCGGGCGGCCTGTGCGACCCACGAAGCCGTAGGGTGCGCCGTAGCGCCCAGGACGCGAATCCTGCGCGTGGCATGTTCAATGACGGCCAGAACGTGCTGCCGCTGACCCGACAGCGTCACCGTCTCCAGGAAATCGCACGCCACAATCGCCTCGGCCTGGCCGCGCAGGAACGCCGCCCAACTGGTCGCGGTCCGATCCGGCGACGGATCGACGCCGGCGTCCTTGAGGATCTCCCACACGGTGGACGCCGCGACCGTGACGCCCAGCAACGCCAACTCGCCGTGGATACGCCGGTAACCCCATGTGCCGTTCTCGCGCGCCAGGCGCAGCACCAGCCGCCGAATCGAGGCCACAGTCCGCGGACGCCCAGGGCGCTTCGGTCTGCTGCGAGCGGCATGGCGCCGGTTGAGCAGATCACGGTGCCAGCGCAGGACGGTGTCCGGACTCATGACCAGCTGAAGCCGACGCAGCGTCCCGCGCGGCAGCGCACCCAGCAACGCCGCCAAGAGCGCCCGATCCGCAGGCTCGAAGCGGACCCGTTGACCGCCCAACTGCCGCTGCAAGGTCCGGACCTGATGACGCAGCGCCAAAATCTCCGCATCCTTCTCCCGCCCGCTCATCGGAAGCAGATGCAGAACAGCGAACGTATTCGACACGGCCAAATACGCGAAACGGACCAGCACAACCAGCCATCATCGCCGCCCCACGTCGACGACACGCCGAGAACCGCCCAACCGCGCCACCACGAGGTGACCGACCAAACCCTCCCCCACCTGGGCGGATGACATTCTCGGAACCCGCAGGGCGCCGCCCGCACAAGCATCGTGCGGACGGCGCCGGCGACTCCATCAACTAGCTGATCGATGGCCTACCTGCTCGGACAACAGAATCGACCGGACAGGTAGACCGACTACCTCAGTGCTTCCCAGCACGCCGCTGTCGGCTACCCCAAGCGATCGCACCGCCGGCGCTGACCAGCAGCATGCTGATCAGCGTCAGCTCCGGCAGCCAGTCGGACACGCCGGTGTGCGCCAGGCCGCCCGAGCTCGACGACGTCGTCGTCGAAGGCGGAGTGGTCGACGTGGTCGGCGGCTTGCTCGTCGGGGGTGTCGAGGTGGGCGGCGGGCTCGAGCTCGGCGGGGGTGTCGGTGCCGGGATGTAGACCCCTGCGTCGATCGTGTGGTCGACGCCGCCGGGTTCGGCCGGGGCGGTGACCGGTGCGTAGCCGTTGCAGAGCTCGCCGGTGATGGGCGGGACGACGTTGGAGTCGTGGACGCGGTCGGTGCCCGCCAGCGGGAGCGTGAAGCGCAGTGCGCTCGCCGGCGGTTGGCCCGGGACGTTGTCGGTCTTGGCGGTACACACGTTGAACTGCACCGTGTACTTCGCGCCGCGGGTCAGCTGGTACTTTGCGCCGACTCCGCCGAAGTAGTACTCGCCTGCGGCGTCGGTCGTGGTGGTGGCGACCTGCTTGCCGTTGGCGTCCAGGAGGTTCACGGTGGCGCCGGCGAGGGGGACCTCGTTGGTGCTGTGTGCGTCCTGGATGCCGTCGTGGTCGCCGTCGAACCAGACGTAGTTGCCGATCTGGATCGGGGCGTTGGCCGCGGTGTAGGCGATGTCGCCGAGGCCGCCTGCCTTGCCGAAGGAGTTTTCCGGGCCGATGATCTGATAGCCGTTTGCGGGGTCGTTCTGACCGGGGCCGATGCCAGTGGTCACGTCGTAGTAACCGAGGCCGTCCGAGCTGACGTGCGTGGCCGGGTCGAGTTCGGTGCTGACGACCCACTGCTGTTGCGGTACGTAGGCCACCGAGCCCTGGGACGCGTCCTGGTGCGCTCCCGTACCCGAGTGGTTCGGGTCGAAGAAGTCTCCGGGGAAGTACTGCACGACACCTGCGGGCTTGTTGCCGTCGGTGGCGGGGGTGGCGTGGTTGGGGCAGTCGCCGGTGCCCTCCCAGTCGTAGCCGTCCGGCGCCGAGCAAGCCATGTCGATGGCACCGCCGGACATGCCCTGTTCCGGAGTGTTGTTCAGCGGACGCGGGTCGAGCCCGCCGGCGCCGATGACGTCCATGAACCGGTCGCGGAACCCGAGGATCATCGAGCTGTCGCGGGTGAAGGACAGGCTGGCCAGTTCCGGCTGCGGATCGGCGTACGTGGCTCCGGAGAGGCTGCGCGAGTCCCAGTTCAGCAGACTGGTGTCCCACGGGTTCCAGTGGGAGGTCTTATCCGTGGGGATTCCTGTCAGGACATATCCACGCAGGTAGTCGAGCGTATGCGTCAGCACTGGCGTGAACTTGCTGCCGTCGTACACGGAGACGACCGTCTTGAGGTCGCTGCGCTGCTGAGTGCTCTCCGCGTCGCACACGCCGCCCACATACAGCTTGGCGTCATGCGCCGCGACGGCGAACGGCCGCCAGTCGGTCGGGGAGGCGCACCCCGGGTCCGGGATCGGCACGGTCGTCGACGGCTGCGGGGCCGTCTTACCGGTCGCATCGAAGCTCACGAGGGAACGCGTCAGTAGGTTCACCGCGTACAGCGTCTTGCCGTCCTCGGACAGCGCGATACCACCGACGCTCTCTTTGCCCGGCGCGTTCGTGAACCCCGGGTCTTTGAGCATGTCGGCAGAGTCGTGTGGGGTCACCGTGGCACCGGGCACTGTCGCGAACAGCCTCGGCACTGAGGATCCGTCGGTCGGCGTCGTGTAGATCGCGCCGCCGCCGTCAGGTCCGTAGTTGGTGTAGCGCTTTGCGAAAGCGCTTTGGAAGATGCGGTTCTGGTACTTGTCGTAGGCCAGGCCCCACGTGGTGCCGACCTCAGACTGCGTGTTGAGCACCGTGGGGCAGTTCGTCGGCGGTGTACAGGTGTCGCGCGCCGCCGGGTCGACCGCCACGAGTGCCTGGCCGTTGGGGTCGCCGGGAGTGTTGTCCGTCTTGACGGCGGGGCTTTGCACCGGGACGTAGTACTTGTGGTCCGGCAGTGTGTAGTCCGCCGGGTTCCACACGCCGGTGACCACCGAGGCCTTCTTGCCGCCGGTAAGGTCGACGTACGATGTGAAGCTGTCGAAGTGGTTCGCCTTCGTCGATGCCGGCGCGGCCCGCAGGTAGCCGTCGTACGGCGCCGGGATGGTCACGTCGACGCGGTATCGGCCGCCGGTGAGGATCGTCGACGAGGTCATGACGAACTTGCCGGTCGCGTCGGTCACCCCCTGGACTTCGTGGCCCGCGGCGTCCGTGACGTCGACGTCCATGCCTCGTTGGGGGGTGTCCATGGTGGCGTTGATGATGCCGGTGCCGAAGAAATCCCTGAGCACCTGGACGGTCAGCGTTCCGTCGCCGCCCGCCGCGGACGCCGCCGGCGCCCCGCCCACCATCGCCCCGGTGGCGCCACCGGCCGCCAGGAGAGTCGCCATTCCCACCCGGGCCAGCCGCCCGACTCCGCTGTCGGCCGGCCGTACCCGTCTTCTGCTGGCTTCGTTCATGCCCGAATGTCCTTTTGTCGGGGAACAGACACGACGGTTCAAGGGCGCCCGCAGCCATGACACAGGAGGGCCCTGGCGGAGGGCAGGGTGACACTGAACCGCCGAGTTAATCAGAGCATTGTATCCCTCGAGATACCGAAAAAGCGCTGTGAACAGGTGTTTCATGGCGAATCGGGCGTACGCCAGGGCTGCGGTGCCCGTAAGGTACGAGCCATGCCGAAAGCTCGCTGGATCGTCGCAGGGTCCTGTGTCGCCGCCCTCGCGGTGGCCGGCGTCGTGGTGGCCGCCGCGAGCGGATCCGGAGGCGGCGGCCAACGGGCTCTGAGCTCCGAGGAAGCGAACCGGTTGGCGATCACGCGGTTCCGCAACTACGAGGCCGGCGGCCGGGCGGTGACGATCAGCGTGCCCGGCCCCGCCGGCAACCTGATCGTCACCGGCTCGGTCGACTACCGCGCGAAGCTCGGCTACGGCGTCGTGCACGGCACAGGGCGGGACACGTCCAGTGACGGACTGATCGAGTGGACCGCTACATCAGTACGCGTCGATCCGGTGACGGACGCCCCCGCGACCGCGCCGGCGATCCCGCCGACGACGGGTTGGTACAGCCGTCCGCTCCAGCAGACGGGCAGTTCACTGGACAGCTCTTTGCTCATCGCGCTCAGCCTGGGCAGCGACCGGCCGGACAACGCGCAGCTGCTGCCGCAGAACGGCGCCGGCTGGGCTGGTCACGACCAGGTGGCCGGCCGGCAGGTCGACATCATGACCGGGCCGGCGGCCAACGGCTCGGCCGGAACCGCCGGAACGGTGCGCTACTGGATCGGTTCGGACGGGACCATGTATCGCGTCCAGGCTGCTCTAGCCTCCGAGACGCAGCCTGCCGTCATCGACTTCGACACGCAGAAATACACGCCAATGCCATCAGCACCCGCAACCGCTCCGAGCCGGTAGCCGCTACGGATATCGTCCCGAGCCTCAGGACGTCTGCACCAGCGCCGTAGCGGCGAGCAAGGACGCGGTCGGAACCTGAACCCTCGCGGTATCCGGCACCACCGGCGCGGCCGGCACGACGGTGGCCGGCGAACCGGCGGCATTCGGGAACTGCGGCTGCACCGGCGGCGCGGCGACATCCGTGAACGGGATCCCGTTCGGCGGCTTCGGAGCCGTCCACGTGCCGGACGGCGACGCGGTCTGCGGGCCGATCGGGCACGCCGCCGATGTGCCGAGCCCGGAGGGAACCGTGTGCAGGCCTTCGCCGCGCAGGCAGTTCCCTTGGCCCTTGGTCGCGTTCGGGAAGGTGAAGCCGACGTCGATCCCGTTGCCCGCGAACGTGTCGTCCAGGATCTGGTTGCCGTTCGGCGGGATGTCCTGCGTCGCGGTGATCACCACGCCGGCGTCGCTGTTGCCGGTGATCCGGTTGTGCAGGAACTGGTTGGCGCTTCCGCCGTCGATGCCGATGCCGATGCCCCAGCCGCCGTCGGCCTGCTCCGGTGTCGCCGGCTGCTGGTTGGCCGCGACCAGGTTGCCCGCGACGACGGTGTCCTGCTGCGGGAGCAGCTTCTCCTGGTGGTCGGAGTCCGTGGTCAGGCCGACGCGGTTGCCGACCAGGCGGTTGCCGACGACGTACATGTCACTGCTGGCGTTGGTGCCCTCGTAGCCGACCGCGTTGAGCTCGGCGATGTTGTTCTGCACGACGATGTGGCACGGCTTGCACTGCCCCACATAGATCCCGGAGTCCGCGCCGCCGGAGGCATATGAGTGCTCGATGACGCCGTTCTGCGCTGAGAACGCGTAGATGCCGTAGAGGCCGTTGCGGGTCGCGGTGACGTAGGAGATCAGGAAGGAGTCGAGGAAGGTGACTGGTTCGCTGCCCGTGTCGTAGTCACCGCCCGGCCCGGTCTGTCCGGCCGCGGCCTTCGCCGAACCGGTGACCAGCACACCGTTCTGCGTGTTGTTCTCCACCGTCAGGTTCTCCACGGCCGCGCCAGGCGCGGTGACCACGACCCCGTCCGGTTGTTGCAGCTGCCCGTCGATGACCACTTTGTCGCGGGACTCGCCGCGGAGCGTGATCCGCGGCGTCTGGATCTTCACCATCTCGTGGTAGGTGCCGGGCGCCACCAGAACCAGGTCACCTGACTTGGCCAAGGCCACCGCGTCCGAGATCGTCGGGGCGTCCGCCGGCACGTGGATCGTCACATGGCTTCCGGCAGGACGATGGCCCTGGCTGGGTGGATGGCTTGCGCCACTACCGCACGCGGCCGACGACACCATCAGGACGCTCAACATCGCGCAGCCGCGAGAACCCAAATGTGGCATTGAGCCAGTCTGGCACCGGCGGCTGATTCAGAACCCGGATTCACTCAAACGCCACACTTTGTGACACCCTCTACGATGTGCGCCGAGCCGACTCGCAACCGTCCCGCCGTGGATTCCTCGCAACGGCCGGCGCCGTGGTGGCCGTCGGTGGCGCCGCGGGGTGCGATTCGCACTCCCCATCCGCCTCTGCGCTCCAGCCGAGCAGCGCCGCCGCCGATACGCCGGTGCCGCCGACGGGGCGATACCAGGCGGGCGTCGTGATTCCCCAGCCGGCACAGCCCAACCTGCTGGCCGTCGTCGCAGACCTCGATGACAAGACCGCGCCCGGCTCGCTGCTCGCCGAACTCGGCCACACGGTGCTCGCGCTCACTGCGGGAACCGAGCCGCGGCTCCTGGGCCTGGTGCCGGGCGATCTCACCATCACGATCGGGATCGGGCCCCGGGTGCTGCGAAAGGCGCCTGGTGCCCAAGCGGCCGGTGCCGACCTGCCCGGAACGGCCGACCTCCCGCAGTTCTCCCGCGAACAGATCACCCCGCAGTCCCGCGGCGGCGATCTGCTGATCCAGCTGTGCGCCAGCGACGCCCTGGTCCTGCCGGTCGCCGCCGCCGCTCTGCTGGACCAGGCCGGAGCACGCGTCACCGAACGCTGGCGCCAGTCCGCGCGCCGCGGCCCGAACACCTCCGTGGCGCCAGGACGGACCGCACCGCGTAACCTGCTCGGCTTCCTCGACGGCATCGTCGGACCGGCCACGACCGCCGAGCAGCAAAGCGACCTCTGGCTCGCCGGCCCGGCCCCGGTCGCCGGTGGCACGATCGCGGTCGTCCGCCGCATGGAGCTGGATCTACCGCGTTTTGCCGCGATGTCCGTCCCCCAGCAGGAAGCGGTCTTCGGCCGGCGCCGGGAGACCGGCGCCCCGCTGTCCGGCGGCACCATCGCCACGAACCCGGACCTCGGTGCCAAGACTCCCGACGGCCGCTACCTCATCCCCGCCGACGCCCACGCCCGCCGCGCGCACGCCAACGTGGTCGGCGTCGGCCTGATGCAGCGGCGTTCCTACAGCATCGACGACCCCCGCCCCGGGCTGTTGTTCATCAGCTTCCAGAACGACCTGCGCACCTTCACCGCCACGCTCACGCACATGGACGACTCCGACGCGCTGCTCGCGTTCACCACGACCACGGCGAGCGCCACGTTTCTGATTCTGCCCGGCTTCGATCAGCAGCATCCGCTGGGATCGACGCTGTTCGGCTGAACCCCACATCTCAGGTCTCCCGCTCCCAGGCACCAGAACAGCCCGGCCGGCGATCCTGCGCCTGCCGATAATGTCGTCCAGGCAGGTCAGGCTGCGTGTTGGTACTCGTGGATGACGCCGCCGAGTCGGTCGTGTCGGCGGATGTCGAGGTCGGTGATGCGCTGTTGGTCGGTGATGCGCTGTTGGTCGGTGATGCGCTGTTGGTCGGTGATCGGTGTCGGCACTGCACGTAGCGGCGCGGTCTGCTGCATCGCTTGGTGAGCGCGATAGCGGTTGTAGTGCGTCTCGTACTCGTGGAGGGCGTGCAGCCGCCGCCGGATCGAGGCGACCGTACGCGGGCGTCCGGTTCGCCCGGGTCGGCAGGTGTTGGCATGGCGCCGACGCATCAGATCGCGGTGCCATCGCAGAACCGTGTCCGGGCTGACGATCAGATGCAACCGACGGAGTGAGTCACGGGGTAGCGGCTTGAGCAGCGCCGCGAGGAACGCCCGGTCCCCGGGGCCGAACCTGGCCCTGTTCGGACCCAGCTGTCGTTGTAGAACCGTGAGCTGATGACGCAGGGCCAAGATCTCCGCGTCCTTGTCACGGTCGCTCATCGGCAGCGACCGCAACACAGCGAAGGCGTTGGTCACGGCCAGATAGGTCAGACGCACAGCACAACCGGCCATCATGCCCGAGACTTAGCCGAGACCACAGCACGAGAATCGATGCCAGGTCGACAGCCTCCATACCGAGCCTGCATATGCGGGTGACCTGCACGGACGAGGTATTCGGCAGGCGCAGACCCGGCGGCCACCTCCGGGCGGCGCACTGCCAAGACCACCTCGGCGCCGGCCGAGGCCAGGGCCCGCGCGGTCTCGACGCCTATTCCGGAGCCGGCGCCGGTGACCAGGCGCGCTTGCCGTGGAGGTCCACGCCGCCGAGGACCTCCGCCGCGGTGGAGGCGAAGCCGAATGGCGTACGGATTAGGTCGGACATGACATGACCTTTCAGAGTGGATCTGGTTCAACGCGGACCCGGGCGGCAGCTGCATCAGAGGCGGCGCACGTCGGGAGGACGCTGCCGCCTCTGTGTGGGTCTATTCGGCCAGGAAGTCGAGCAGCGCCCTGTTGACCTCGGCGGCGTGGGTCCACAGCATGCCGTGCGGCGCTCCGTCGATCTCGACGTAGTCGGCGGTGGGGAGGGCTTTGTGGAAGGGGCGTGCTGTGGAGTCGATGGGCAGGATGCGGTCGGCTGTGCCGTGGACGATCAGGGCCGGGACATCGATTTTGGGGATGTCGGCGCGGAAGTCGGTGGGCCAGGCCAGCGGAGATGCTGCGGCGGCGTGCGAACCGCCCGCGGTGGCGACGTTCCAGCTGTTGCGTACGGCCTCCTCGCCGATACGGGTGCCGAGGTTGTCGTCGAGGTTGTAGAAGTCCTCGTAGAACGCCGTGTAGTAGGCGTAGCGGTCGGCCTTCACGGTGTCGGAGATGCCCTGGAAGAACTCCATGGGCGCCGCACCGGTGGGGTTGTCGTCGGTCTTCAGCAGGTACGGCTCCAGGGAGGCGAGGAAGGCGACTTTGGCGAGGCGGGAGGAGCCGTAGGTGCTGACGTAGCGGGCGACTTCGCCGGTTCCCATTGAGAAGCCGACCATGACGACGTCATGCAGGTCGAGGGTCTCCATGAGGGTGTTGAGGTCGGCGGCGAAAGTGTCGTAGTCGTAGCCGTAGGCGGCGTGGCTGGACTGACCGAAGCCGCGCCGGTCGTAGGTGATCACGCGGTAGCCGGCGTCGAGCAGGGCCGCG
This sequence comes from Catenulispora subtropica, assembly GCF_039531675.1. Taxonomy (NCBI): domain Bacteria; kingdom Bacillati; phylum Actinomycetota; class Actinomycetes; order Catenulisporales; family Catenulisporaceae; genus Catenulispora; species Catenulispora subtropica. Next base: position 169,962 of record NZ_BAAAQM010000010.1, on the reverse strand, counting down.
CTCTGCTTCTCCCAGGAATGGCCGTCCAGGGGGAAGCCGTGGATGAGGACTACGGGCTGGCCGCTTCCGTGGTCCTCGTAGTAGAGCTCGATGTTGGTGGAGTTCTCTTGACCGACGGTGATGTACGACATGTTCTTCCCTTTCACTGGCTGTGGTGCGGAAACGTGTTGGTGGTGCCAGCGCGGTTCAGTCACCGATGTTGACGACGACCTTGCCTTTGCCCTTGCCCGCTGCCACCAGGGCGTGGGCCTGGTCGACGTCGTCGAGCCCGAACACGCGGTCGTCCAGCAGCGGGGTCAGCGCTCCGGCGTCGACCAGGGCCGCGACCTCGCGCAGGATCTGTCCGTGATGCTCGCGCCCCTGGCCGGTGAGCATCGGCAGCAGGGTGAAGATCCCGGAATAGGAGGCGCCGCGGAAAGAAAGCGGTGCCAAGCTGTGCGTCCCCCAGCCCAGCGCGCTGACGACGTGGCCGGTGTAGGTGCGCACGGCGGCGAACGAGTCGTCGAGCGTCGTCCCGCCGATGGTGTCGAAGACGACGTCGAAGCCGTCCCCCGCGGTGTACCGATCCACGTAGTCCTCGACTGTCGTGCTCCGATAGTCGATAGGGGTGGCGCCCAGGCCGCGGATCGTCTCGAGGCTTTCGGTGCCACCGGTGGCGAAGACCTCAGCGCCACGGGCGCGCGAGATCTGGACGGCCACGTGGCCGATGCCTCCCGCTCCGCCGTGGATCAGGACCTTCTGGCCGGCGGCCACCGCCGCCCGGTCGACCAGGCCCTCCCACGCTGTGATGGCGACCAGCGGCAGGGCCGCCGCCTCGCGCATGCTCAGCGACTTCGGCTTGCGGGCCAGCAGGCGGGCGTCGACGGCCGCGTATTCGGCCAGCGAGCCCTGGAGCTCGCCCACCCCGCCGGTCAGACCGTAGACCTCGTCGCCGGTCTGGAAGCCGCCGACGCCCGGGCCGACCTGTTCGACCACCCCGGCCAGGTCCAGGCCCAGCACGGCCGGCAGGCGGTTGCGGGCGTGGGCCGCCTTCCCGGCGCGGATCTTGGTGTCCAGCGGGTTCACGCCGCTGGCCTCGACGCGTACCAGCACCTGCCCGGAGGCGGCCTGGGGCGTGTCGACGTGGTCCAGGACCAGTGATCCACCGAACTCTTCCAATACCACCGCACGCATCATGGCCTCGTGTCTGCTTTGTGACGTCTCGATCGTGAGCGTGTGGCTCTCGTGATCGAGTGGCCTGGTGGTCAGCCCCGCCGACGGCGGAAACACAAGCCATGCCGCGAGTCTCGCCTCCGGACCGTTCCCTGGCATCCGTCAGGTCCCCAGCGGTGCTCAAGACCGGTCAGGCGGCACGTGCTCTCGATGACGCCGCTGCCGAGCGCGGCAGCGCCGAGTCAGGCCGGCGCACTCGGGGATGCGAGGCGGGGTTCGGCTGGTCGGCCCGGGCGCTTGACCGCGTGCCCGATGATCACGGTCTCGGCGCCTTGGACACCCAGACCGCCGAGGTCCTGGGTGAGGAAGCGGTACAGATGGGCCAGGTCGCGCACCCAGACCGCGATATGCAGATTGTTCGCGCCCGTCGTGGCGAACAGCCCGTGCACCGCGGGATGGCCGGCCAGCGCTGTCCCGACGGCGTCGAGCCGGCCCGGCGCGACCCGCACCATCACGTTCGCGTCGATGGCCAGTCCGAGCCGTTTCGGATCGACCACCACGTGGGTCAGGAGCCGGCCGGTATCTGCCAGGAGGGCGATACGGCGGCGCACGGTGGACTCCGGATAGCCGGTGCGTGCGGCCACGGTAGCCGCCGCAATCCGCGCATCGTCCTGCAAGGCGGCGATGATCGCCCGGTCGGCATCATCCGATTCTTTGTGTTCGGGCGATCGGACCGGGGTCAGGGCGGCGCGCTCGCCGTCGGTCAACACGGCGTGGCGCCAGTCCGTGGCTTCGGCGAAGACGTGCAGGATCGTGTCCGCGGTGAAGGAGGTGACCGCGCGCGTCGCGGGTAGTTCCCTGAAGACCAGTTGGTCACGCGTACCCGGGCGGGTCCAGGAGACCGCCAGGATCTCGTCACCGGACGTCGACACGTCGATGAACGGGATGTCCGGGCGGGCGGCGAGCGCAGCCGTGAGCGCGTCGAGTTTGCCGCCGAGCACCCGGATCCGCAGCAGCAGCGCCCCGATCGCGTCGGAACGTTCGGGCAGCGTGATCACCCGGCACACGCCGTCGGCCATGAGCGCCTGCCAGCCCCGGTGCACGGTGCGCGCGCTCAGGCCGAGCACCTCGCCGGCCCGCTCGGCGGTGAGCCGCCCGTCGCACTGGAGCGCGGCGATCAACCGCTGATCACGCTCACCGAGTACCGGATCGGCAATTTTGGAGGCCATGTTTGGCAGTATCGCTCACCAATGGCGCGGGGAGCGCGAGGTGGCGCCTCGGCCCATCGAGGATCGTGACACCGAACGATCCACCATTGAGGGAGCTGACCGTGTCACACGAGGTCGATGGCGAACCTGCGGGAGTCCTTTCCGCCATGGCGACCGCTGCGCAGGAGGTCGGCCGGCTGCTGGTAGCCGGCCCGCGCCCTGGCCCGATCGTCGCGCTCGACGAGTTCGTCGAGGTCTACGCCGCCTTGGAGGCACAGATGGTCGCTGCCATACGGCCGCATCTGGAGGCGCTGCGGCCGGGCGTTCCATGGCTGGAGGAACTGGACAGCCACGCCGTCGTGCCGCAAGACGGGGAGTTGTGGGTCGTGGACGTCGTGGACGGTGCGGTGCAGTACTTGCAGGACCTGCCGCAGTTCTGCGTCAGCCTGGCCCTGGTCCGGGACGCCGAGCCGGTGGCCGCCGTGCTCCACGCGCCGCTGCTCGGCCAGACCTACATGGCCGCCCGCGGCCACGGTGCCACTCGCGACGGGCGCCCGATCGCCCCTTCGGCGAAAATCGATCCGGCCGCCGCCCTGGTGGCCACCAGCCAACCGCCCTTCATCGCCCGGCAACCCGACGCCGCGGCGCAGGCGGGGCGCTCACTGGCCGCACTCCTGCCGCACGTCGGTGCCGTCCGCAATCTCGGCCCCACCTCGTGGCAGATCGCCGACACCGCCGCCGGGCGGATCGATGCCTTCTGGGAGTTCGGCCGTGACGAGGCCAATCTGCTGCCCGGCATGCTCGTCGCCCGCGAAGCCGGCGTCGTGGTCACCGACGTGGACGGGCAGCCGTGGCGAGCCGGTGCGGACAGCTTCCTGGCAGCCTCGCCGGCGTTGCACGAGCGGTTGCTCGAAATCTTGGCGCGCTGCAGGTAAGAGCCGCAAAGTCGCCTTCTGGCGACGGTTGTCGACTACTCCGAACCGACAGGCACCGCCCTTTTGGCGGGCGTTAAAGTTGTTGCCACACGGGCTGCTGGACTGGAGGCACCATGGGAGCAGCTCCCCGTTCCGGCCTGCTGGGCCGGCACCGCGAGTGCGGGACCTTCGACCGGCTGGTCGAAGCGATCCGCGCGGGCGAGAGCCGGTCGCTGGTGGTCCTCGGAGAGGCTGGGGTGGGCAAGTCGGCGCTACTGGAGTACCTGGTTCAGCGGGCGGCGGACTGCCGTGTCGTGTCCGCCACGGGTGTCCAGTCGGAGATGGAGCTGCCGTTCGCGGCGCTGCATCAGCTGTGCGTGCCGCTGCTGGGATCCCTGGACCGGGTACCGGAACTGCAGCGTGATGCCTTGAGCACGGCGTTCGGGCTTCGCACGGGTCCCGCGCCGGACCGGTTCCTGGTCGGCCTGGCGGTGCTGGGCCTGCTCGCCGCCGGAGCCGAGGAACGCCCGCTGATCTGCCTGATCGACGACGCCCAGTGGCTCGATCAGGAGTCGACGCGGGTGCTCGCCTTCGTATCGCGGCGGCTGCTCGCCGAATCGGTGGCCTGTGTGTTCGCCGCCAGGACCAGTGAGGTCGCCGAACAGCTGACCGAGCTACCGAAGATGGAGATCGGCGGCTTGCGCGATGAGGACGCACGGGCGCTTCTGCGTTCCGCAGTGCAAGGCCGGCTGGATGAAAGGGTGTGCCAACAGATCGTGGCGGAGGCGCGGGGCAATCCGCTGGCCCTGGTGGAGCTGCCGAGAAGCTTGCCTCACGAGGAACTGGCCGGCGGCTTCGGATTCCCCGGAACACGGCCGCTGACCGGACGGATCGAGGACGGCTTCCAGCGTCGTCTGGAGGCGCTGCCGCCTGATGCACGACGGCTGGTGCTGGTGGCCGCCGCCGATCCGCTCGGCGATCCGGTGCTGGTGTGGCGCGCGGCGGACCGGCTCGGGATCGGCGGATCGGCCGCGGCCGCCGCCGAAGCGGCGGACTTGGTCGAGTTCGGAACGAGGATCCGATTCCGCCACCCGTTGGTACGGTCGGCGGTCTACCGCGCCGCATTGCCCGCGGAGCGGATGCGGGCGCACGCGGCGTTGGCTGAGGCGACCGACGCTGAGGCCGACCCGGACCGCCGCGCCTGGCATCGCGCGCAGTCGATCGTCGAACCCGACGAGGATGTCGCTGCGGAGCTGGAATTGTCGGCCGGCCGTGCGCAAGCCCGGGGCGGCCTGGCCGCAGCAGCCGCCTTCCTCCAGCGCGCCGTCGCGCTTACCCCGGACGCCGAACACAGGGCGAAGCGGGCATTGGCAGCCGCGTGGGCCCACCACGAGGCGGGCGCACCCGAGGCCGCCCAGCAGTTGCTGGCGACCGCCCTGAACGGCCCCCTGGATGAAGCAGAACGGGCCCGCTCCTTTCTCCTGCAAGCCGAGATCGCTTTTTCCACCGACCACGGCAGCCTCGCCCCGCTGATGCTTCTGGACGCCGCCAAACTGCTCGAACCGCTGGACGCAGCCTTGTCGCGGGAGACCTATCTGCAGGCGGTGTCTGCGGCGTTGTTCGCCGGAACGCTCGCCCCAGGCGCCGGGCCTGTGGACATCGCCGCGACCGCTCGGGAGGCGATGCCGTCCTCAGACCTGTCACGGGCCGCCGATCTCCTGCTAGACGCTGTCACCCGGCTGCTCACAGAAGACACTGGCGCCGCAACGCCCGCGCTGCGGCGGGCCGTGCGTGTGTTCACTGAGGACGGAGTCAGCGCTGAGGAGGAGCTGCGCTGGCTGTGGCTCGCGTTCATCACCGCCGTGGCCCGATGGGACGAGCAAGCCTGCGTCAAACTCGCTGACAGACACCTTCGTCTGGCCCGTAGCACCGGCGCCTTGGCGGTGCTGCCGCTGGCATTGCTGTCGCGGATCACGATGCATCTGTTCGAAGGCGAACTGGCCGAGGCCGAGTCACTGGCCGACGAGGTCTCCACGATCACCGCGGCCACCGGAGCACAGATCACCAACTACGGGGCTCTGCAACTGGCCGCATGGCGCGGGCAGGAAGCCGAGATCACCAGACTCACGCTGGCGAGCGCCGACGGGGCTGCGACGCGAGGAGAGGGAGTCCGGCAGACTGTCGTCGACTGGACCACGGCGTTGCTCTACAACGGTCTCGGCCGCTACGACGACGCCCTGGAAGCGGCGCAACGGGCAAGCTCATCCCCGCCCGCACCAGGCGCCGCGCCTCAGTGGGCACCGACAGAGCTGGTCGAGGCGGCAACTCACGCCGGGCGGATCCGGCTCGCCCGGCAGGCGCTCGAACAGCTCACGAAGTCAACCCAAGCGTGCGAGTCCGACTGGGCGGCCGGGATCCAGGCGCGCTCGCGCGCCCTGCTCAGCGACGGCGAGGAAGCCGAACGGCTCTTCGGCGAGGCGATCGACCGGCTCGGCCGCAGCCGGCTGCGGCCGGATCTCGCTCGCACCCATCTGCTCTACGGCGAATGGCTGCGCCGCGAGCGGCGGCGACTGGACGCCCGCGCTCATCTGCGGACCGCGTACGAGGAGTTCGTCGCGATGGGCATCGAGGGCTTCGCCGAGCGAGCCGCCCGTGAACTGCGTGCCACAGGAGAGACCGCCCGAAAGCGTACGGTCGAGACCGGCAGCGATCTCACTCCGCGCGAGGCGCAGATCGCTCACCTGGCCAGTGAGGGGCTCACCAACCCGGAGATCGGCAGCCGTCTGTTCATCAGCCCTCGAACGGTGGAGTACCACCTGCGCAAGGTATTCGCCAAGACGGGCGTCACCTCACGTGCCGCGCTCGGTACCGCGTTGTTCGGCCGTCGCCCCTGATCGCCGGCCGCGATGAAGCAGGTGCTACTCGACGTGCTGGAGCACCGTGGTGAACTGCCAGTCAACGGTGCTGTGGTCGATCGCTTCGTGGACCGGTGAATCGCCCATCTCGCCGGTGATTCCGGCTGCTCCGGAACGAGCGTGCTCGATGTTGTCGTAGGCGACGATGTCGAGGATCGTACCGTCGTCGCGAACGGCGATGCGGCGCCAGCGGAAGCCGGGCTGCCGCTTCAGGTACTCGTTGATGTCGGTGTTCGCCGCGACGAAGTCCTCCGGTGTGAGGCCGGGCGCGGGCCGCAGGGTGGTCACTTCCAGGATCTCGGTCATGACAAGCCTTTCCGATGGCGGGTGATCGCGACCAACCAGAGGCCCGGGTCGGCGCGATCCCCAGTCTGCGGTGTGGATCGGCGAGCTGGAAGGCAGCGACTTCCTGGGTGTGCGACACCCCCCCGGACGCAGCCGTGGACCGGGCGGAGCCGTCAGGCTGTGACTTGGATCAGAAAATGGCGCGGTCTACTCGGCGGTATCTGGCGTCATCGTTGGGACAGCTGATCTCCGGTGTCCGTAGCCGACCAGCGCGCCGGACAGTGGAACGGGGGCGAGGAGATCCACGGGGGCGGCAGCAATGTCCATGTCGTCCATCCTGTCTGAAAAACCCTGCGACGGGTTCCCGGACACGGAAGATTTCCGGACGGGTTTTCTGGACGACGGGCACCGCCGGAGCCCTCTGATTCGATCTTGTCCGGAAACCGGTCGATTCCCAGACAGGTAGCCGTCGCCCGTAGAGCCCGAGGTCAGTGGGCGGCGAGCAGTTCGACCAGACGGATCCCAGCGAGGTCGGACAGGTGCAGGTTGCTGACGCCGTTGACCTCCGAGCCTCCCGAAACGTGGACCCCGGCGTCCTTGAGACCCATCGACAGCGGCGACCGGACGTCCAGCCTCCGGCCGAGGTCGTCGGCCTGGTCTCGGCGCAAGGTCAGTTCGATGTCCCCGTGCCGCGACCTGACCACGGTGACGGTGTCGTAGCGCGGGCTCAGCAACTCCAGTAGCGCGGCGATCACATTACCGAACGCGCCGACGTGTGGAGGGCCCGGCGCCTAGGGCGAGTCCCGCGCCGGGCTCTTTCAGTCCTGCGAGGCCGGTTTAGAGCTTGCTCAGCGCCGCCTTGATGAGGTCCGCCGTGCGGCGCGGCTGGGCAATGAAGGCCACATGGGAGCCGTCGACCTCCTCGGTGCTCGCGCCCATCCGCTCAGCCATGAAGCGCTGCGCCTGAGGGGAGAGAGCGTTGTCGTGCCGGGCGATCTGGTACCAGGACGGGATGGACTTCCAACCGGCCCCCGTGGCCTGCTCACCGAATGCCGCTGCCGCCATCGGCCGTTGGGTGAGACTCATGGCCAGGGCCAGCTCGGCGGGAAGGTCGGCACACATCGACTCGTGGAAGCCGTCTGCGTCGATGTACATGTCCGGGCCGCCCGCGGCGCCGTGCGCCTCATAGGAGGTCATCCGTATGGTCTCGGCCAGCATCGAGGGCGGGAAGGGGGCAATGAGGTCGGCGCAGCTTTCGCTCTCGTCGAGGCCGAACGCGGCGAGGTAGACCAGACCCGCCACGTTGTCGAGGCCGGCGGAGGCCTGCGTGATCACGGCACCGCCGTAAGAGTGCCCCACCAGCAGGACGGGGCCGTGGATGTCACCGGCGACCGCGCGGACCACGGCCGCGTCACCGGCCAGACCCCGCAAGGGGTTCGGCGCCGCGACGACGCGGTGCCCGGCACCCGTCAGCTCGCGGATCACCCCCGTGAACCCGGAGGCGTCGGCAAAGGCTCCGTGAACCAGGACGACCACGGGCGCGCCCGACTCGGTCGACTGGACGGGTTCGGACATGATTGGACTCCTTAGTGTGAATAGCCGAATTAATTTCGCTACTGGTGTGAATGGGATGGTCGTCTGTCACATCGAGCGGAACGCCGAACGCGTCGGCGCCGGCTGCGCGCAGCTTGTCCACCGCGGTGTCGCGGCGCTGTTGATCCCGCGCGCCCACGCCGATTCGCCAGCCGAAGGCGCCCGGGCCCGCCGCGATCTCGTATCAGATTCCTTTGTTCGCACCGGCCACCAACGCGATCTTCTGTTTGCTCACGCCATCGATCTTGGTGCGGACTCGGGTGGGGCGTCCAAGACCGACTGGGTGGGCGGCGATACCGCACGGGTATCGGTCGTGGTCGGCGCCGGATACGATGACGCGGTGGAGACGCGGGAGCTGCGCTATTTCGTCGCCGTCGCGGAGGAGTTGCACTTCGGGCGGGCGGCGCAGCGGCTCGCCATGGCGCAACCACCGCTGTCACGGGCGATCCAGCAGCTCGAACGGCGGCTCGGAGTGGTTCTGCTGTACCGCACTGCTCGCGAAGTCGCCTTGACCGACGCCGGGTCGGTGCTTCTGCGGGAGGCCCGGACGGCACTGGACGCGGTCGAAGCCGCCGAGCGCCGCACCCGCCGCGCAGCTGCCGACCGGCCCGGTGTGGTGCTGGCCACGAAAGCCGGAGCGGCCGGCGAACTGTTGTCGAAGCTGCTGGACGCCTACGCCGCCGAGCCTGGCGCGGTCGCCGTCGAGGTGATGCTGTGCGGGCCCGGCGAGCAGGAAAGGCTGCTGCGTGACGGGCGCGCCGACGTTGCTCTGCTCCAGCGGCCCTTCGACACGACGGCCGGACTGGACACCGAGGACCTGCACACCGAACCGCAGGTGGTGGTCCTGCCCGCGGGGCACCCCTTGGCCAACCGACCCCATATGTCGATGGCTGAGGTCAGCGCCCTGACGGACCTGCCCCTGCCGCGCTGGCCCCGACCGGACGGTGGCTACCCGGACGAACCTGGCCCGCAGGTGCGCGACCACACCCAGCTGTTCCAGCTGATCGCGCTCGGACGGGCCTGCGCGGTCGTGCCCGAGTCCCTCCGAGCCCACCTGCGCGACGATCATGCGACGGTGCCGGTGCCGGACGCACCGGCTGTCACGACCGTCATCGCTTGGCCGCCACACAGCAGATCCAAAGCAGTCGCCGACCTCGTCCGCACCGCCACACGCCTCTAGTAGGAGGCGGCTCGGGTGCCGAAACAGGTAGAAATCCACTTCTAGGGCCTGGCGCGTTGCAAATGTCGAAGACACGATGAAGGCATGAGTTCCGCCCCCGCCCCGTTACCGGAATCCGGCGCCGCGGCTCTGCGGCCGCCCGAGGCGGTGTCGCAGGTGGTGCTGGAGCGCTATCGGACGCTGGCCCCGCACCTGTACGGCGGGGTGTCGCTAAGGGCGGCCGCGGCAGCAGCCGGGGCGCCGTATCGGACTGCGCAACGGTGGCTGGCCGCCTGGCGCGCCGGCGGACTGCCGGGTCTGGCCCGCGCGCAGCGCTCGGACAAGGGCAGCCGGAAGATCCCGCCGGAGCTGGTGGAGTTCATCGAGGGTCTGGCCCTGTCCAAGCCCCGGCCCGGGGTCACGGTGATCCACCGGCGGGCGGTCAGCGTCGCGGCGCAGCATGGCTGGCCCGAGCCGGGATACTGGACGGTCCATGAGATCGTTTCCGCTCTCGATCCGGCGCTGCTGCTCTTGGCGCACGAGGGAGTGAAGCGGTACCGGGAGGTGTACGAGTTGGTGTACCGGCGCGAGGCTGCGGCCCCGAACGAGTTCTGGCAGGCCGACCACACCCAGCTGGACCTGTGGGTCCTGGACGACAGGGGCCGGCCGGCACGTGCGTGGCTGACCGCGATCGAGGACGACCACTCCCGGGCCGTAGCCGGCTACGCGGTGAACCTGGACACCCCTTCGGCGATCACCACCGCGCTGGCGTTATCAAACCGCCGAGCTCAGTAACGCGCATGAAGCACGGCTGGTGGGCCGTTCCGCACAGGTACCGTCGCCACCGTGCCGTCAGGCCTGGCGCGTCGGCAGGACGATGATCTGCCGGAGGTTGACGTGCCGCGGGCGGCTGGCGGCATACGCGACGACGTCGGCGATCTCGTCCGCGCTCAGCGGTCCGATGGCCTTGAAGAACTCACCGAGTTGTCCGCCGTGGCCGAGGGTGGGGTTGTCGATGTGATCGCCGAGCTCTGTGTCGGTGAGTCCGGGCTCGATGTTGGTGACGCGGACGTCGCGCGGGCCGAACTCGGTGCGCAGCGACGCGGACAGGTGGGTCAACGCAGCTTTGGTGGCGCTGTAGACGGCATAGTTCGGGAAGGTCACGTGCGCGCCTATCGAGGAGATGTTCAGCAGGTCGGATGTGCCGCCGTCGGCCGCCGCCTCGATCAGGTCCGCGGTGAAGGCGGCGATGACCCGCAGCGCACCGCTGAGGTTGGTATCGATCATGCGCTGCCACTCGTCGGCCCGGCCTGCGTCGATCGGGTTGGGCAGCATGACGCCGGCCGCGTTGACAACCAGGTCGGCACGGCCGAACCCGGCGTGGACCCGGTTGGCGGCCGCGGTGATCGAGGCCTGATCGGTGACGTCGACCCGGACCGCCACAGCCTGTCCGCCGGTCGATGTGATGGCCTCGGCGAGGGATTCGATGCGGTCGGCGCGCCGGGCCAGCAGCGCGACACGCGCGCCGGAGGCCGCCAGCAGGCGGGCGGTCGCGGCGCCCATACCGCTCGCGGCACCCGTCACGACAGCGGTGCGTCCGGCTAGCTGAGAGTAGGGCATGTTCTTCGATCTCCTGTAATGCGCATGAAGCGGGCAGGGTTCATCACCGCGTGACCGCTGCTGACGATCGTGCTCCCAGCCTCATCGCCGAGAGGGCGGGTTCGAAGTGTCCTGTGAATGATTCATGCATGCAGATTGCATAGCTGAATTCGTTCCCAGGACACTGCTATCCGATCGTGATCGGTAGCAAGCTGGGCGAGCTCGCCGCCGTGAAACTCGAACGGACGAGCCCTGGCACCGTTCCACGAACCGAGGAGAATGTCCTGTGGCTACCGAACAGCTCCCAGCCACCGCAGTCATCCGCATATCGCAGGCTGTCTTCGACCATGCCCAGTTCCCGGACGTCCGGGAGATGAGCCTGACGACCAGCGACTTCCTGATCCCGGCCGTCAAGGAGTTGCCCGGCCTGATCAGCTTCTACGCAGGCGTGTCTCCCGAAGGCTCGGTGGTCAACGTCAGCATTTGGGACTCCGAAGAACACGCGAAGCAGTTGGACACGCTCACGGCGATGGTCGTCGACGCCCGGCAAGCAGCCGAGAAGGCCGGCGCCACCTTCGTGCGGCCCATCATCAACTACCCCATCGACTGGACCATCTGACTGGCCCGTTGGATTCAGGGTCTCTCCGGCTTGGGATGGCTTGGGATGGCTCGAGCCGGCCCGAGCCATCCCGTAGCTCGTCCTCGCCGGGGACCCCGAGCCGATCGACCGTGATCGCGCGAAGCGATACTGAAGCCACCGAAATACCCTTCTTGCCTACTGCGCACTTCCCCGCCGACTGGACCTATTAGAGACCATGGGCATTGAAACGACAGTCGGGCCCATCGCACCGACACGAAACAAGTTCCTGCCGAACAGGTACGCGTTCTGGGCACTGGCCGCGATGCTGTGCTTCCTGAACTTCGCCAACGCCGCGCCTTCGCCGCTGTACGGGCTGTATCAGCATTCATGGAAGTTCTCACCGATCGTCCTGACGGCTGTGTTCGCGTCCAGCGCGCTGTCGCTGCTGATCACTCTGCTGTTCGTCGGTTCGCTCTCTGACCACATCGGCCGTCGGCCGGTGCTGTTGGCCGCCGTGGCGGTCGAACTGGTCGCGATGGTCGCGTTCGACCGGGCCGACGGCGTCGCCTGGCTGTTCGCCGCGCGCGCTCTGCAGGGAATCGCCGTCGGCGCCGCCGCCGGGGCGATCAGCGCGATGATGCTGGATGTGCAGGAGCCCGGCTCCCAGCTCGCCCCGCTGATGACGAACAGCGCGTCGGCCGGCGGATCAGCGCTCGGCGCCCTGGTCACCGGCTTACTGGTGCAGTTCGCGCCGTCCCCGACCAAGCTCGTCTTCCAGATCCTGATCGTCGTCTTCCTCGCCGTCTTCCTCATCATCTGCGTGCTGCCGGAGACGGTGGTCAGGGACAGCGCGTGGCGCGCCTCTCTGCCGCCCAAGGTCTCGGTACCGCCTGCCGTCCGCGGCTCGTTCGCCGCTTTGGTCCCGTGCATCGTCGCCACCTGGGCGCTCGGCGGGCTCTACCTGTCTCTGGGCCCGTCGATCGTCGCAGCGCTCGACCCTCACGCGAACCACCTGGTCGGCGCGCTGGTGATCCTGACTGTCAACGGAGCCGCTGCCGCCACTGCGGTCCTCGTCCGCGGATGGACTCCCGAGCAGAGCTTCTTTCGGGGGTCCTACGCACTCCTCGCCGGCATGGGGCTGGCCATCCTCGCCGTGCACCAGCGAGAGATCGTGACATTCTTCGTCGCCTCGGCGGTGGCCGGTACGGGATTCGGCCCGTCGTTCGCCGGGGCGCTCAGGACCCTGACGGGTCTGACACCCACACGATCCCGCGCGGAGGTCGTAACGGCGATCTACATCGTCGCGTACCTCGGCTTGAGCCTGCCCGCGGTCATCGCCGGGATCGCCATCACCCACGTCGGTCTTTTCCCCACGGCGTACGGCTACGGGATCGGTGTCATGGTACTGACCGCTCTCGCCGTCGCCGCCACCCTGCGCAGCCGCCACCGCATCGCGGCCCAGCGAGCCCGGAACGCGCAGCTGTGCGGGCACCACGATCTGCCGCCCTGCCCGGGCACGGTCCCGCCGACGCTCAGACCCACCGCTGCGGCGGCACCCTGAGACACCTTCTGACCTGATCCGATGCGGCAACCGCGCCGTTACAGCGCCGACTCTGCCATGTATCTTGCTTGCGGACATCGACCGCAGCACAAGGGTGGATCATGGCTGAGCCGGTACGCGATGACACCGGGGATCTCCGGCTCGGGGCGGTGCGGGCCACGATGTGGCTCACGCTGGCGAGTGCGATGATGCACTGGATCTCGACCGCCTGGGTCAGGCACTTCACCTGGCCCGTCATGATCGCCGAGATGCTGCCGGTGCTGCCGCTCGTGCTCCTGCTGGCTGATCCGGCGCGCCGACCGCGGCCATTCGGACTGGCCGCTTTGCTGCTCGCCTGGATGTTTCCCTTCGCGCTGTTCGGGACGGACTGGGACTGGGCGCCGTGGCCGCTGGCAGTCGCGGCGCTGTGCGTGTTTCGAGGACGGACGGCGTGGTCGCTGTTCGGTCTGGTGATCGGCGGAACCGCCGCGGTCATCGTGACGTTCGACGTTCCGTTCACCCGATTCCCGGACCCCTTGTCGAACGCGATCTGGGCGGTCTTCATGCCGGCGTCCATCGGCATCGCGGTCTTCGGCACCCACTCCATGGCGACGATGGCGACCCGCCTGCACACGACCCGCGGCGAGCTGGCACTCCTCAAGGCACGAGAGGAGCGGCTCCGCGCTGACTCCGAACTCCGGAGATCTGTGGGCGACGGACTCCGCGGACTCGAAGTAGAGCTGGCTGCTGCGGTGCTCGGGGCCGATCCCCGGGAACAGGCGGGCCATCTTGAGGCGGCAGCTGCCACGGGCCGCCGCATCAGCGCTGAGATCCGCGGGACGGCGGGCGCCTACCGCGTTCGCCCGGCCGCACCGCCCGCCGTCGAGTCGCCGGCGGTGGCCCGGTACGCCTTAGCCGGCCTGTTCCTGAGCATGGTGCCGCCCACGCTCAACAACGTGCACGTCGAGCATCTCCACCCGTGGTTGCTCATTCCGACGGCCTTGGTGACCTGTGCCGTCGGATCGGTCCTGCTGCTGACCCCACCGTCGCGCCGACGCACCCTCCGGCTCGGACTTCTCGTCCTCCCGCCGTCCGCGATCGCCTTCCGATCGGCGGCGACGGCGCCGCTGCTCGTTCTCCTGCCGTTCTACATCGGAGTACTACTCGACCAGGTGCGCGCCCGGTATCGGATCCCGATAGTCACGACGGCGTACGGACTGTTCGTCGTCCTCTGGTACACCGCGCCGTGGCCCGCTCTTCTCCATCGCAGCATCCCATCGCTCATCGAAGACGTCACCCTCGGCTTCATGGTCATATGGGCCACCTACAGCCTTGCGCGGCTATCCGAATTGTTCCGACTTCTGCACCAGGCACGCGCGGATCTGGTGGCCGCGACTGTGCTGGCTGAGCGGACACGGATCGCCCGCGATCTGCATGACGTGCTGTCCTTCACCGTCTCGGCCATCGTCCTGAAGGCCGAATTGTGCGCCAGGCTCCTCTCCGTCGACCCCGCGGCCGCGAAACAACAGTTGGCGGAGCTCCCGCCGCTGGCCGCCACCGCCCTCGGCGAGCTGGAAGCGCTGGTGAAACACGAGGTCCCGCTCCGTTTCACCGAAGAGCTCGCGAACGCCAGAACAGTGCTGCGTAATGCCGGTGTGGACGTCAAGACGGTCATCGAAAGCCCCCACTGCGCAGCCGGGCTGGACAGCGCTCTTGCCGCCGTTCTCCGCGAGGCCGTCACCAACGTCATCAAGCACAGCCACGCCCGCACCTGCTCGATCACGCTCCTGGACACGCCCGGCACGGTGCACTTGCGCGTCGTCAACGACGGCGTCGCCGAGGACATGGCATCGGGGCCGACGGCCGCCTCGGATCCGTCGGCGGCCCCGGGATCCGGCCTGCTCGGCATGGCCGAGCGCGCCGACGGACGCCTGATCGCCCGACGGCTGGCCGGGGGCCGTTTCGAACTCGCGGCGGAATTCACGAAGACCTCAGGCGCGTGCACCGCGAAGGTCTGTGCTCGGACAGCCGCCTGACGGGCCGTCCCGGGAAGCGTCGGCAGCACCTTGTCGGCGAACGCCGACGACAGCCGCAGCGCCTCCTCCTGGCCCAACGCACCCTGGCGCTTCGAGATGGTCACCGTGTAGCACCCGGCCCCGCTGTCCTGGCTGTCCCACGAGACCTGGACGGACCAGATGTCCTCGCCGTCGACGGTGACCTTCAGCGACCGGGCGGGGTGTCCGCCCACCGGAGGCAGATCGCCGTTGGTCAGTTCGCCTACGTTTCGCTAAGAACTTCGAGCAATGCCGAAGTCACGAATAGCACCGTGCGTTCTGCATAGGCTGCGCTTGGTATGAGACATGATGAGGCTCCCTCGCGAGCCCATGCGAAATGCACGCTCAGATCCAAGATCCTCGCACTTCACCGCGTGCGGCCCCGACGGCATCCTCGTGATCACTCCCCGCCCTGACGATGTCAGCGGCTCGGGGCTCTACATCGGCCCGGACGAGGAACGACCTTGATGACTGATCTGACTGGAGAGACCGCCCTGGTGACCGGCGCGTCCCGGGGCATAGGCCGCGCCGTAGCCATCCGGCTGGCGGCCGCCGGAGCATTGGTCGCCGTGCACTACGGCGCCGACGAGGACGCCGCCGAGGCCACCGTCGACTCGATCAAGACGCTCGGCGGGCAGGCGTTCGGGATCCGGGCGCGGTTCGGGCGTGAGGCCGGCACCGCAGCGGTGGACGACCTGGTCGCGGCGCTCACCGCGGAACTAGCCGGGCGACCGCTGAACATCCTGGTCAACAACGCCGGAACCACGGGCCGCGGGCCGATCGAGGTGGTCACTCCGGAGGGATTCCTCGAAGTCTTCGAGGTCAACGCGGTGGCCCCCTTCTTCCTCACGCAGAAACTCCTGCCGCACATGGCCGACGGCGGACGCATCATCAACGTGTCCTCCTCGAATGTCCGGGTGGCCATGCCGATGGTCATCGACTACACCATGGCCAAAGCAGCCGTCGAGGCCATGACCCGGACGCTGGCGCAGCACCTGGGGCGGCGCCGGATCACCGTCAACGCCGTACGCCCCGGGCCCACCGAGACCGACATGATGGCGTTTCTCGCGAGCATGCCGGAGGTCAAGGCCAACCTGGCCGGACTGAGCGCCATGGATCGCATGGGCCGGCCTGAGGACATCGCCGCCGTCGTGGCGTTCCTCGCCTCCGATGACTCCGGATGGATCACCGGGCAGACCCTCGACGCCAGCGGCGGCATGCTGCTCGGCCCCCGCATGGGCTAAGGCACGGTCGTGACCATACACACTCCGGCTGGTACGCCCGACAACGGACTGGCAGAAGCGCACCGAGAATTCGAAGCCTTCTATAACGACTGCCAACCTCGCATCATGCGGTACGCCGCCTCGCTGACCGGCAACCACTGCAACGCCGAGGAACTCGTCCAGGAAGTCTTCGCCAAGGCCTGGCAGCACTGGTCCGGTATCCGTGGACACCGCAGCCCCGAGGCGTGGGTGCGGACGGTCCTGTTCCGGACCTGGGTGACGTGGTGGCGCAAGGACGCCGCCCAGACCCGGGCCCATCGCCGTCACGGCATGCCGGCCGATGTTCCCGAACCGGCGATCGACCACGTGCTCATCGTCTCGGCGATGCGCGCGATCCCGGCGTCCCAGCGCGAGGCGATCCTCCTGCACCACGGGCAGGGCATGTCGGTCAAGCAGGTGGCCACCGTGTCGTCGACACCGGTCAGCAGCGTGAAGGCCAGGCTGGTCCGAGGCCGCCGGTCGCTGGCCGAACTGCTCCGCGACGAGAACACGCGCTGACCGGCCGGTGGCGGCGCCCGGCCTCGGCCGCTGACCGCCACCGGACTTCAGGCTCTGTTACCGTTGATCGCGCCGTACGGCGGAAGGCGGGATGGGGCGGTGGAGGACGCGCGCGACGACACCGGAGACCTGCGGCTGGGCTTCGTCCGCGGCATGCTGTGGGGCAAGATCCTTCTGACCGTCGCCGTCCAGACGGTGTTGGTCTGGCAATTACGGCTGCCGGCTTCCGCGGCCTACGCCACGACGCTTCCCTTCATCCCCTTACTCCTCCTGCTTGCCGGGCCGCGCCATGGTGCACGGCGTGCGGTGCTGGTCAGTGCGGTGGCGCTCGGTTGTCTGGTGCCGTTTCCCATCCTCGGGTGGCGTTGGATTCTCCTGACGCCGCTGGCGGTCTGCGCGCTGATCGCTTTTCGCAGCGCGGCGGCTTGGTGTTCCTTCACAGTGGTGATCGCGGGCACCTTCGCCGCGGGGATCGGCGCCGGGCTGGACCTCGGCGCCGCGATGAACGTCGCGGCCGGGTCCGCGAGCCTGGCGCTTGTGATATTCGGAGTCGACGCTCTGGCTGTCGCGATCGCCCGTTTACACGCCACACGAAGTGAAGTGACTCGTGAGCACTTGGCCGCGGAGCGGCGGCGGCTCGACGAGGGTTTGCGGGCTGCTGTCGGCTCGAGACTGCAAGATCTCTGTGATCTGCTCAGCCCGGACGCCGGTGACCTCTTCGAACCGTCGGATGCCAGGTCCGCTCGGATCGCGGCGGCCGCCGAGCACGCCCGCCAGGTCTTGGCGACGATTCGGAGTACGGCCGGCGGTCACCGGCGCGCGGCCCCGCCGGAGACGACGATCTCGTCGCCCTTCTTGGCACGTATGACGCTGATCATCCTCTATGCACTCGAAGTCCAGTACTGCTTCGTCGCCGATCTGGACGACTTCCACCGCCCCTGGGCCGCGGCCGCAGTCGGCGTTTGGACAACGGGCGTCGGTGTCCTGCTTCTGGCGGAGCAGCTATCTTCTCGCCGCATGGCTTCGGCCGCGTCGATGCTCGTGATCCCGCTGTTCCTGTTCGGGCCCACGGTTGGGGAGGTCGGGAGGAGCATTGTTTTCCTGCCCTTCTTCGCCGGGGTCGCCCTGGTCCGGATGCAGCGCCCATACTCGTGGATCGTCGCGGTGCTGGCGACCGTGTCATTCACGGTGGCGACGCTGATCGCTTTTCTATGGACCGGCCAAGTCCACGGCATGCCGCAGCTGGTGGGGAACCTCGTCTTCTTCGCCGGGCACTCCTGGGCCACCTACAGCCTGCTCCGCTTGGCCGAGTTGGTGAAGCTCCAACACAGGACCCGAGCGGACCTCGTCCGTGACGCGATCGTCCGGGAACGGACACAGGTTGCTCGGGACCTGCACGACGTCTTGTCGTTCAGCCTGTCGGCGATCGCACTCAAGGCGGACCTATGCCTGCGGCTGCTCGCCGTCGGCAGCGATACCGCCGACCGGCACCTTGCCGAGCTCGCCGGACTCGCGCGACGCGCGCGGGCCGAACTGGGCGTGCTGGTCGACCACCGTCGGATCGCGCTGCGGCTCGACGAGGAATTGGCCACCGCGCAAGCCATGCTCACCTGGTCCGGAACCCATGTGACGATTTCGGTCGACGACCTCGGCACGGCCTCGGAGACCGGCAACGCCCTCGCCGGCGTGCTCCGCGAGGCCGTGACGAACGTTGTCAGGCACAGCAGAGCCCGTACGTGCTCCATCGCCGTGGTCCGCACTCCCGACGCGATCCGGCTACGAGTCGTCAACGATGGTGTTCACCTTCCGGCGAACGCTGCGGGTCGGCAGGCCGGCTCGGGTCTGCTCGGCATGGCCGAGCGCACCGGGGGGCGGCTGGCCGCGCGACCGCTGCCCCACGGCCGCTACGAGCTGATCGCCGAGTTCGGCCTCGACGCGGGCGTCGTGTCGAGTGCGGACCCGCTGGCCGCCGCCTGAGCCGGCGCGTCCCCGTCAGCCGTCCCCCGTCAGCCGTCAGCCGTCAGCCGTCAGCCGTCAGCCGTCAGCGAACAGCACTGGCCTGCGGCGATCCCGTTGGCGCGGATGTGTAAGGATCATCAATGTCGGCGCCGCTGGTGTCGCCGTCGCGGAACCGATCGGCGCGAACAGCGGGAGTACAAGGTGGAGACGGTGCCGGAGGAACCGATCCGGGTGCTGATCGCAGAAGACATGCAGCTGCTGCGGGAAGCGATCGTCGGGTTGCTGTCGCTGGAGCCGGGCATCGTAGTGGTGGCTGAAGCCGCCGACGGGCCCAGTGCGCTGGCCCGCGCCCAGCAGCACCGCCCGGACGTGGCGGTGGTCGACGTCGCGATGCCCGGATCTGATGGCATCGACGTCGCGGCGGTGCTGCGCGAACAGTTGCCACGATGCCGTGTGCTGATCCTGACCGCGCTGTCCGGACCGGGGATGGTCCGCAAGGCGCTGCGCGCCGGAGTCGCGGGTTTCCTCCCCAAGGATGTCGGCGCGACGCAGTTGGCCGACGCCGTCCGGACCGTCGCCGCCGGCGGCCGGGTGCTGCCGCCGGAACTGGCCGTGGCCGCGGTGGAGGCCACGCTCAGCCCGCTGACCCAGCGCGAGACCGAGGTCCTGCGCCTGGCGGCGACCGGTGCCGGACCCGCTGAGATCGCGACGAAGCTGTTCATCACGTACGGGACCGCACGCAACCACCTGACCGCGGCGGTCGCCAAGCTCAACGCCCGGAACCGGATCGACGCCGTCCGCATCGCTACTGAACAGGGCTGGCTCTGACCTGTGCGGCAAGACTGTGCCGAACGCATAGCCCTGCCGTCTCGGCTCCACCCGATGCCCGGCTCGGCACGCTGAGGATACTCAGGGGACAATGAGCTCCTCACCTCGCAGCTGTCCGACATCACCGCGCCGATGAATCTCCGCGAGCTCGGTACGGACACCGAAGTAGACGGTAGTGGTGCCGGACGCTTCATCGACCGGGACCGCGCCAGCTATGGAGACCACCTTGCCGCCCGGCCGGACCAGCGCGGCCGACTTCGCTGCCTGCTCTGGACTCTGGACGGGCACCAAGTTGAGCACCGCGTCCACGGGCTCGGACAGAGCTTGCTCAATCGGCGTCACGGTGTAGTCGACGATCTCATCCGTGCCCTGGCAGCGCACGACCTCGAATCCGTACATGCTCGGACACCGCCTGCCACATGGTGAGTCCCGCGACCGGAATAGCGGCCGCGTGCTCCAGCGGCACAGAGGAGGTGACCATGATCACCGTTATGAGCTGAGCGGCGCACGCAGGCGCGTCGACTGCGGCGAAGCCGTCCGGGCTCAGGGTCAGGTCCAGTGGATACAAGCACCGCAAAAGCCCCGGCCACGTCGAACACCGTGTCCCGGATCAGGTCAGATGGTCCAGTCGATCGGGTAGTTGACGATGGGAGTGAAGGTGACGCCCGCCTTGACATAGGCCTGCCGGGTATCGACGATCATCTCCTTGAGCCGGCCCATCTGCTCAGCGTGTTTGTCGGACTTCCAAAGACTCACGTGGACCACGGAACCGTCGGCCGAGGTGCCAGCGTGGTACGCGATCAGGCCGGGCAGTTCCTTGATGGCCGGGATCAGATACTCACTGGTTGCGGCCGTCACTTCACGTACTTCCGCGAACCGGGCGGGATCGAAAGTTCCGCGTGAGATGCGGACCACTGCTGCTGCGGGAAACGATTCAACCATGGCGAACTCTCCTCAATGAATGACGCGGGAACAGGATCCTTCCAGCAGCGTGGCTCGCCCTGGCGTGCCGAAGCGGGGCACTTCCTCACAGACGTCATCGGACCCACACTCGCTTGGCGAGGTACAGCTTGCCTTGCCTGAATCTCGCGTAAGCCTGAACGATCATTCCAGTGGTCTCATGGCACCTGAAGTGCGCCAACCATGGATTCCGGTGTGCATTTCGCACGCTGTGCCCACCCGAACACCACCCATGCGCCGTTATCGCCACTGCGGGAGGAGCAGCCATCGAAGATCGCAGCTATCGGAGGCCTAGCCGATTGCGGGAGCCGCCTCCGGCGCGACGTGGAACAGCCGGCTTGCACGGCTGGCCGCGGAGCGGCGAAGCCCTCCTCGGCGGCGCGGGTGCCGACGGCCTTCTCCGCCAGCCTTGCTCATCTATCCACCAGAGTCGTCGACCGATGCGCACACCCGGTTCCGGAACGCCCATGTTCCGATCCCAACCCGGTTCCTGGCCCCGACCTGCTGCTGGATGCTCTCCCACGTGCTTCTTCACCGTGCCCGGTGAGATGAACGACTCCGCGCCGATCTCCACGTTCGTTGCGTCCTCGGCGAGGAGACGCACGATCTCCGACTCACGCTCGGTGAGCGACACAGCGGCTTCCGGACGGGGGCTGTGCCCCGCGCTCGCGAACCGCCGCAGCCGTCGCACCGTGGCCTGTGGGCTGATCACCATGTCGCAGGCCATGGCCGCACGGACGGCCTCGATCAACAGCGTCGGACCCGAACGCTTGAGCAGGAGACGCCCCGTGCCGCGGGGCCGCGTGGACGTACTCGTCCAGGTCGAACGTCGTCACGGCGACCACCAATCCCACCCGGCGAGGAGTGACCCGGGTTGTCGCTGCGCCAGCCGGCTCAGGCCGCGGTCACTGCCACGGCAGCGGCGTCGGACTGCTGGCGTGGTACCGAACGAAGCCGACAAGGTGCATGCCGGGCTTGGAGATCCACTTGTCGCACTCCATCTGGCTGAAGTTCGCGCTGAAGCGGTCGACGTTCCCGGCCGCGTCGGCGTGGAGTTCGTAAATGGTCATCCTGCCGTCCTGCACTGTGCAATCTGTCCCATCGACGGAGATGTCGAGCCCGGCGCCGCCGCCGACGCCGGATGCCGAGCTGTGTCGGGTCGTATCGGTGTAAAGCCCGGTCCGCAGGGTGTTTCCGGGTATCGAAGTGATGGCGATCTGCAAGTCTGCGGCTGTGATGTGAACGGCGCTGAGCGTGCCGGTGAGCATGATGTCCTTCACTTCGAGGTCAACGGGCTTGTGCGGCGCGGGCGGCCACCCGTCGGGGGCCCGGACCGCGAGCTTGATGGGCTCGGTCGCAGACGGCGGCGTGGACGTCGTGGGCGGCGTCGGGATGGCCGGGATCGGAGTCGCCTCGCTCGCGTGATAGCGGACGTAGCCGACGAGTGAGGGGTCTTCGACCGGGTTTACCTGACACTTGATGTCGAACGTGAGGTTGAGGTCGAGTAGGTTGCCCGTGGCGTCCACGTCGTCCTCGATGATGGTGAACGACCCGGTCCGGACCGTACAGCTCTGCCCACCGCCGTAGATGTCAACCGTCGGGACAGCGGTGGCCGGCTCGGCCGCCGCGTTCGCGTAGGTGCCGGGAGTGAGTTGGCGGCCGAGCGCTGCGGACAACCGCAGCCGCCACCCGCCGTCGCGCGCGGTACTGTCCGCGAAGACCGTGATGGAGGTCGGCGGACTCGGCGGCGCGGGGGTCGGCGAGGTCGACGGCATCACCCGCTGCGGGCTCCGCGCCCCGGTGCCGTAGGCGACGACCGAGATGTTGTTGCTGTTTACCCGGGTTCCGGCCGGAACCTTGTTGCCGATGCCGCCGCCGGCGACCGAAAAGATGTCGGGACCGCTCGGCGTCCTGGGGTGCGCCTGCCGACCCGATGGCGCGCCGGTACGCGCGCTGCCTGCGCACCCCGTCGTGAACAGGGGCAAGGCCAAGATGATGAAGACTATGGCCGCAAGGGCTCGTGGCCGCATGCGCTGGATCTTAGCTTCCTGTCAAGAGGAGGGCATGACAAGTGGGGAACGTGACTCGTCTGTTCGGGCGGGCCCTTCTGCTACGACGACGGGAACGGCCCGGGGACGAACGTTCCGGCACAGGCTGAGAGCCCTGATGCATCCCGGCTTCTGATCCGACGGTCGCAGGTTCGAATCCTTCCGGGGGCACCCCTTCAAATGTGAATCAGCGGGCCGGCTCGCCGACATCGTGCCCCTGGGTCGGCGCGCGACCGGGCTCACCGCCGCCGGCTCCGGCGTCGGAGCGATCCCGGAACTGCGCGACGCCGACCCGTGGCGGCACAGCCCGGAGACCGTGGGCGTGACGGGCATGAGCCTGGTCTGGCTCGGCACGCGGGGAGAGACCGTCGTGCCGACGCGGGCCAACGGCCAGCCCGCGCTCGGGGCTCCATGTGAGATCCGAGAGCAGCGTCCGAAACGGGACCGGTGTGATCGTTCTCACCATCGGCGGAAGCCGGATCAGCGGCATGGTGCTTTTCGACGAAAGCGTGCTCCAATGGTTCGGCCTCCCGTAATCGCTGCCCCGCGAGCACTTAACGTGATTCTTACCTAAGCTTCGTCAATAATTGCGACGGCATGGCCGGTCGCGACGCCACCGGAGGCTGCCGGGCCTGACGGAACTGAACGGCTTTCGACGACTCGAGAAAAACTGCATGCACACCACTCAGGACACGGCCACCACCCTGCCCCTCGGGCGTATCCTGCCCGGCTCCCTCGAGCACGCGATCTGGCCGGTCGCAGCCGCCGCGCCCGTGCGGACCCTGGTCGACGTCCTCGACACGACGACGCGCCAGTACCCCGAAGCACCCGCCCTGGAGGCCGCCGGGACGGTGCTCACCTACCGCGAGCTGCGCGGGGCGGTCGAGGCGCTGGCCGGCACGCTGCGCGCCGGCGGCGTCGGCCCCGGCGACAAGGTCGGCGTCCGCGTGCCGTCAGGCACGACCGACCTGTACGTGGCGATCCTGGGTGTCCTGGTCGCCGGCGCCGCTTACGTGCCGGTGGACGTGGACGACCCCGACGAGCGCGCGGAGATGATCT
The DNA here is from genome assembly GCF_039531675.1 of Catenulispora subtropica. Lineage (NCBI taxonomy): Bacteria > Bacillati > Actinomycetota > Actinomycetes > Catenulisporales > Catenulisporaceae > Catenulispora > Catenulispora subtropica. The sequence continues at coordinate 146,328 of NZ_BAAAQM010000010.1, read as the reverse complement.
GGCAGGACGCCGCGGTCTGCGCGGTGATCGGCGGGGGCCGCTCGATCCGGCCCGGCCCCGGGGCGCCGGGTGGCCGGGTGGGACCGCCGGCGGGAACCGACGACGCCTGGGTGATCTTCACCTCCGGCACCACCGGGCGGCCCAAGGGCGTCGCGGTGACACACCGCTCGGCCGCCGCCTTCGTCGACGCCGAGGCCCGGCTGTTCGTGCGCGACCGGCCGCTGGGCCCCGGGGACCGGGTCCTGGCCGGCCTGTCGGTCGCCTTCGACGCCTCCTGCGAGGAGATGTGGCTGGCCTGGCGGCACGGCGCCTGCCTGGTCCCGGCCCCGCGCTCGCTGGTGAAGGCGGGCACCGACCTGGGGCCGTGGCTGGTCGAGCGCGGCATCACCGTGGTCTCCACGGTGCCCACGCTGGTCGCGCTGTGGCCGGCCGCGGCGCTGGACCGGGTCCGGCTGCTGATCGTCGGCGGCGAATCCTGTCCGCCGGAGCTGGTCGAGCGGTTGGCGGTACCGGAGCGGGAGTTCTGGAACACCTACGGCCCCACCGAGGCCACGGTCGTCGCGTGCGCCTCGCTGATGCGCGCCGGATCCCCGGTACGGATCGGGACCCCGCTGGACGGCTGGGAGCTGGCCGTCGTGGACGCGCAGGGCCGGCCGGTGCCGTGGGGCGAGACCGGTGAGCTGCTGATCAGCGGCGTCGGCACCGCGCGCTACCTGGATCCCGCCAAGGACGCCGAGAAGTTCGCACCGCATCCGGCGCTGCAGAGCCCGCGCGTATACCGGACCGGTGACCTGGTGCGTGCCGAGCGTGAGGGTCTCATCTTCGTCGGCCGCGCCGACGAGCAGGTGAAGATCGGCGGCCGGCGGATCGAGCTCGGCGAGGTGGACGCCGCGTTGCGGGCGCTGCCCGGGGTGCGGGCCGCCGCCGCGGCCGTCAAGGACAGCCCGGCCGGCGGCCAGGTGCTGGTCGGCTATCTCGTCATCGACGGCACCGTGTCGCAGCACGGCGCGATCCCCCATCAGCGCGCGGCGGATGGCGGCGACCCGGCAGAGGGCGGACTGGCGCCCGGCGGCCCGGCGGCGGGTTTCGATAGGAACGCCGCGCGCGTGCTGCTGCTGCAGCGCCTCCCCCCGGCCCTGGTCCCGGTGCTGGCACTGGTCGGCGACCTGCCGACCCGCACCTCCGGAAAGGTCGATCGCGAAGCCCTGCCCTGGCCGCTGCCCGGCCTGGAGGCGGACGCCGCCGGATCGGCGGCGAACCTGGGCGGCACCGCCGGCTGGATCGCCGAGCAGTGGCAGCGGCTGCTGGGCGTCCCGGTCGAGGCCGACGGCGACTTCTTCGCCCTCGGCGGCAGCAGCCTGACGGCCGCGCGCCTGGTCGGCGAGATGCGAGGCCGGTACCCGGGGTTCACCGTCAAGGACCTCTACCAGCATCCGAAGCTGCCGGAGCTGGCGCGCTTCCTGGACGCCTCCGGACAGGCCGGCGCGCAAGGCGGCAAGCCGCGGGTCCGGCACCGCCGGGTCCATCTGACGCCGGGAACCGCCGGGCTGTATCAGGGGGTCGTGCTGGCGGTCCTGTTCGTCGTCAGGGCCCTGCCCTGGGTGCTCGGGATAGCGGCGCTGGACGACATCCTCGGTCCGGTGAAATGGGCCCCGCACGCTTCGTGGTGGGTCATCGTCGGCGGCTGGCTGGCGTTGTCGAGCGCGCCGGCCCGAGTGGTGATCAGCGGGGTCGGCGCGCGCCTGTTCACCTTCAATCTGCAGCCCGGGTCTTATCCGCGCGGCGGCTGGACCCACCTGCGCCTGTGGACGGCCGAGCGGCTGGTCGCGACGTTCAGCCTGGCCGCGACGGCCGGCACCCCGATGGCGTCGCACTACGGCCGGCTGCTGGGCTGCCGGGTCGGGCAGGACGTCCAGTTGCACTCGCTGCCACCGGTGACCGGTATGGCGGCGTTCGGCGACGGCGCGGTCCTGGAGCCCGAGGTGGACTGCGCGGGCTGGTGGATCGAGGGCGACCTGCTGCACGTCGGCGGGGTCCGGGTGGGGCCCGGCGCCTCGGTCGGCACCCGGTCCATGCTGATGCCCGGCGCGGACATCGGGGCCGGTGCGGAGGTCGCCGCGGGCAGCTGTGTGGCCGGCGCGGTTCCCGAGGGGGAACGCTGGCACGGCACGCCGGCGCGGCGGGACGAGAGCGCGCCGACGTTCAAGTGGCCGCCCCGGCAGTACCGCAAGTCGGGGTTCTGGACCCTGGCGTACATGATCACGGTTCCGGCGATGCAGCTGCTGCCGCTGCTGTCGGCGATGCCCGCGCTGGTGCTGCTCTATCTGTGGCGGGGCCGGAACCCCGAGCCCGGCAGCCTCGCGAGGCTGATATTGGTCTCCTCGGTGCCTTTCACGGTGATCAGCGTGCTCTGCTACATGCTGCTGGTCGCTTCAGTCGTGCGGGTGCTCTCCCGCGCGATCGTGCCCGGGGTGTACGCGGCGCGCGGCCGGGTCGCCTGGAACGTGTGGGTCGTACATCACCTGATGGCGACGACGCGCGTGACGCTGTTCCCGCTGTACGCGAGCCTGGCCACGCCGCTTTGGCTGCGGATGCTGGGAGCGCGGGTCGGGCGGCGCGTCGAGGCCTCGACCGTGCTGACACTGCCGAGCCTGATGACCGTCGACGACCACGCGTTCCTCGCCGACGACACGTTGATCGCGCCGTTCGAGATCCGCGGCGGCTGGCTGCGGCTCGGGCCGGCGCATGTCGGCAGGCGCGCCTTCGTCGGGAACTCCGGGATGGTCGGGCCGTTCCGGAAGGTCGCGGACGAGTCGCTGATCGGCGTGCACTCCGACACCCCGCCGCGGACTTCGCCGGGCGACTCGTGGCTGGGACGGCCGGCGTTCACCGTGCAGCGGCAGGTGGATGGCGGTGAGTCCACGGCGCGGACGTACGACCCGCCGGTCCGGCTGGTGGCGGGGCGGGCTCTGGTGGAGCTGTTCCGGTGGCTGCCGGTGTTCCTGACGGTGCTTCTCGGCGACGTCGCGCTGATAGGCGTGCAGACGGCGTATGACAAGTTCGGGCTCTACGGCGCGCTGCCGATGGCGATGGGGCTGCTGCTGGCGATCGGGGTGACGGCGTGCCTGCTCACGACGATGGCCAAGTGGCTGCTCGTGGGCCGGTTCAGGGTCGGGCAGCGGCCGTTGTGGAGCTCGTTCGTGTGGCGCAACGAGTTGTACGACACGTTCGTCGAGGAACTGGCGATGCCCTGGCTCGGGGCGTCGTTGATCGGGACGCCGTTCATGAACATGTGGATGCGCAGCCTGGGGGCGCGGATCGGCCGGGGCGTGTGGTGTGAGAGCCACTGGCTGCCGGAGACCGACCTGGTGACGCTCGGCGACGGCGCGACGGTGAACCGCGGCGTGGTGCTGCAGACGCACCTGTTCCAGGACCGGCTGATGCGGATGGACACAGTGACCCTGGGGCGTGGTGCGACGTTGGGGCCGCATGCGATCGCCTTGCCGGGCACGCGGTTGGACGCCGCCTCGGTCGCCGGGCCGTATTCGCTGGTGATGCGCGGCGACCGGTTGCTGGCAGGGACACGGTGGCAGGGCAATCCCGTCGCGCATTGGGATTCGGACGATCGGTGAGGCTTCGCCCGACGTAGGCACGGCATCGGATAGCCGGTACCGTGCCGACGTCGGCAGAACCCGGACTCTCAGTACTGATAAACCGGCTCGTCAGCTCAGCACTTGCCGCTGATCGGCGTGTTGCCCACCCAGATGACGCCCTGAGAGTTGATGTTGACGTACGAGCCGCCGCCGCCCATGGTGTTGCTGGCCCACAGGACGCCGCCGGAATCGCGGTAGACCACGAAGTTCCCGTCGCTCTGGTACGTGGCGTGGGCCGCCCCGGCCCACCAGGTGCCCGTGGACCAGCACACCACCTGGTTCGCGCCGACGATGTCCGTCTTGTACTCCACCAGGTTGCCGTCGGACTGCATGACCAGCCGGTAGTCGCTGTTGTCCGACATCCCCCACAGGTACTGGTTGCCCCAGCCCCACATCGTGTCGCCGCGGTAGAGGCGAGTGTCGGAGCTGGTGAACGCCGAGGCGCTGCCTGCCGTGCCGATCGTCAAGCCGGTGATCGCGGTGGCGGTGGCGAGCATCGCCACTACCGCGCGGCGCGGCCGTGTCTTCATGTTCGTGCCGGTCCTTCCGGTAGTACGGCCGGGCCTATGCCCGGGCAGCCAGCGGGTCCTCGATCGTCGTGCCTTTGATGAGCCAGGTAGGGCCGACGGCGAAGGGCGAGATGATCTCGAAGAAGCGGGCGAAGTGCTTGCCGTCGACGTGGGCCTGGAACGCCTCCGGGTCGTCGTAGGCCTCGTTCAGGTAGAACCGGTCGGGGTCTTCCTCGTCCCGGATCAGTTCGAAGCGCCGGGTCCCGGGCTCGTCGGCCGCGGAGTTGCGGCCGTCCTCCAACGCCGCGGCGATGAAGGCCTCGTGGTGCTCGGCGGGAACGTCGAAGCTGACTGCGATGTGGTACATGGGTTTTCTCCAAAGTGGTTGATGCGGTGAGTGCGGGTTGCCGAGGGTGGTTTCCCGGTGATCACCAATGTGCCCGCGTCGGGGAGTCAGAGGCAGTGCCGGGCTGTGCCTATGCACCGCGTGACCACCGTCAGGACCCGACCGGCCGGCCCGGCCGGACCGGGCCGGTGCCCGCGCCGGTCGCCGTGAGAGCGTCTTCGACCTCTGCGAGGTCGGCGTGCGTCAGCCGGAGCCGGGCGGCCAGGCGATCGCCCCCGGACTCGACGGCCGCGCGGATGGTGGCGATGGACTCGCCGTCGTCCTGGGCACCCCAGGTGTAGCGCCAGTCGGCGCCGCCGACCGCCCAAGCCTCGAAACCGATCCGGGTCAGCTGCATTCCGGTCGTGCCCAAAGGGCTTGTGGGAAAGGTCGTCATGTCTCTCTCTTCTCGCTGATTGTGCGGTCTTGCTGATGTGCCGGGCGGTCAGGCGCTGAGGAGCTCGAGTACGAGATCGAGGGCCTGTGGCAACGCGGGCAGCACGGCCGGGATCTCGGGCGACCAGATCGGGTAGTGCCCTCCGGTCGCTTCGATGCGAGCGATGGCCCCGAGCTGGCTGACGAGTGTGGCGGCGTGTTCGAAGGGGCTGGGGACCAGCACCGGGTCGTCGGCGGCGACTAGAGTGCGGAACCCGTGCGCGGCCGCACGGATCGCGGGCCAGTCGAAGCGGGGCTCGAAGAAGTGGTCGAGCGCTTCGTATCCCACCTCGTGAACCATCCCGGCGACCAGCAGGACTCCGCGGAACGGCGTGCCCTGATGCTGCTGGAGGAGGCGCAGGACGTCCACGGCGCCGAGGCTGTGGCCCACCAGGACGGTGGCCTCACCGTCCCCGGCCGCCGCCCGCAGCGCCTCCAGCCACGGTCCGGCCTCCGGCTTGAACGGGTCCGGCAGCGCCGGGATCTCGACGTGGTGGCCGCGGGCGGTCAGCTCGTCGCGCAGGTAGGGGTACCAGATGTCGTCCGGACGCATCTCGACGGCGTGGGCGATCACGATCTTGCTCATGGCAGTCTCCGTGGTGACTTGGTGAGAACGTCGGGTGGAAGAGGGCGGATCAGCGGACCAGCCAGGCCCCGAAGCGCCGTGTCAGGCGGGGCATGACCAACCAGACCATCGCGGCGACCGCGACGGGGATCAGGATGGCGAGCCGCAGCGGTACCGGCAGACTGCGCAGCAGCGGGCCGGTGGCCAGGGCCAGGACGGTGATCACCGGGTAGATGCCGCATACGGTCAACACCCACTGTTTCCAGGGCACGGGGTGTCCAGGCGGCGTCGATGCGCCGGGAGCGGAGCAGTCGGGTTTCAATGGTTTCGCCGTGGCCTAAGCATGAGCCGTGGCGCCGGGCCATGGGGGAAGCCACGGAGGCGTCTCGGATCGCTCGACCAGGCGGCTTTGGGTGAAGAACAGCGGGTCCCAGTGGCTGCCGAAACCGCTGTCCCGGTACGCCGAAACCGGTGCGGAGGGATCCTCGTCGACCGTGTGATGGTTGATGCGGACGGTGCCGTGGCGCAGCCGTCCGGCCACCGCCGCGGCCCGGACCGGATCGCCCGAGAAGACCGCGCCGGTGAGCCCGTAGTCGGTGTCGTTGGCCAGGGCCACCGCCGCGTCGTCGTCATCGACCACATACAGGCAGGCGACCGGACCGAAGACTTCCTCGTGGTGGATCCGCATCGCAGCGGTGATCCCGTCGATGACGGTCGGCCGGTAGACCCCGCGCGCGGCCTCACCGCCGCCGGTCAGGACGCGGGCACCGCGCTCGACGGCGTCATCCACCAGTGCGCGCACCCGTTCGACCGCGCGCTGGTTGATCAGCGGGCCGACCGCGGTGTCCGGGTCGGCGGGATCCCCATGCGCGAGGGCCACGGCGTGGTGGACGAAACGGGTGGTGAAGGCGTCGGCGACGGCCCGGTGCACGATGATCCGGTCCACGCTCAGGCAGATCTGCCCGGCGTTCATGAAGCGGGTGAACAGGATCTGCGCGACAGCCATCTCCACGTCCGCGTCGTCGAGCACGATGATCGGGTTCTTGCCGCCGAGTTCCAGAGCCACCGGGGTCAGCGCGTCGCCGGCCAGCCGGCCGACGATGCGGCCGACGGCTGTGGACCCGGTGAAGCCGACCCGCCGCACCCGCGGATTGGCGACCAGCGCCGCGACGACGTCGGCGGCGTCCCGGCGGTCGTTGGTGACGACGTTCACCACACCCGCGGGTATCCCGGCCTCGGCCAGCACGTCGGCCAGGAACAGCCCCGAGCTGATCGGCGCGTCCTCGCTGGGCCTGATCACCACGGTGTTCCCGACCGCGAGCGCGACGGTGACGGCGCGGGCGCACAGGACCAAGGGTGCGTTCCAGGGAACGATCGCAGCCACCACCCCGGCGGGCTCGTGAAGGAGATCCGAGCGGTTCTCGGCGGCGTCGGCGTCGAAGCCGGCCGCGACCGCAACGGCCTGACGCATCAGCCTCGCCGCCCCGGCCAGGTTGAAACGAGCCCAGGCAACCGTGCCGCCGGTCTCCGCACGCAGAATGTCTGTGAACTGCTCAGCGTGATCTGCCAAGAGCTCCGCAGCGCGCAGCAGCACGGCACGCCGCCGAGCCGGATCGGTCGCGGCCCATTCCGGTAACGCCGCCTGCGCCGCGGTCACCGCTCGACCGACGTCGGCGGCGTCGGCCGCCGCTACCACGGCTGTCACCTGTCCGGTGAAAGGATTCACATCCTCGGTGACGCGGCCTGATGTGGCAGGTGTCTCGGTCCCGCCGATCAGCAAGCCCCGCTGAATCGGCAGAGGTCTTATGCTCATCAAAGTGTTCCTAGGGAATGGCCGGTAAAGGAGCATTCAAGAGCATGACGGTGGCCGGTTGATTCGTTGAAGTGCCCCGCGCCCAGAAATGCCTGTGCATTTTGCATATGGATTCGCCCTGCGAGCCAATACCCTGGCTCCGCCAGGCAGGTATCTTCGTAGGTGTGCGAGACGATACGGGGGATCTCCAGCTACGACACGTGTGGGCGACGCTCTGGGCGGTGATCACACTCGTCGTACTGACCCGGGCCGTCGGCACGCTTCAGCTGGGGATGTCGTGGTCGGCTGTGCTCATCGCGGGGTTCTCGTTTCTGCCGGTGTTCCCGCTGCTCGCCGGGCTCCGTTCCGGGCGGCGCCGCGCACCGCTGCTCGCAGCTCTGGTGGCGGGCTATGCGATTCCGTTTCTGTTCTGCGGGATGCAATGGGGATGGATGCCGTGGACGTTGGCGGTCGGCGCGTTGTGCGCGTTCCGCGACCGCGCGGCATGGTTGGCATTCGGGCTTGTCTTCTGCGGGGCCGTTGCAGCCGGGCTGCTGACCGGTGGCGATGCGATGGTCTACGCCACGATGATCGGGGCAATGAGGTACGCCCTGGCCATCTTCGGGCTCTACGCTCTCGCCGTCATGGTGGAAGCCCTTCACACGACACGCGCAGACCTGACCCGAGGACCGGTGCGGCAGGAACAGCGCCGGCTGGACAGCGATCTGCGCGGCGTGGTCGGCAGTGGGCTCCGAAAGCTGCACGGGGAGCTCAACGCGGCGATCGACGGCCCTGCGGCAGACAGACCCGAGCGCCTGCAGGCGGCCATCGCGACAGCGCGCCGGACGCTGGCGGAGGTCCGCGGAACGTCCGGCAGCTATCGGCAGGCGAAGTCACCGGCCGTGCCGGTCGAGTCACCGAACGTCGCCCGCCGGATCCTGGCCGCCGTCTACGGCGCCGACACCATCGCTGAGGTGGTGCTCTACAGCTTGCGGGAGTACCGCCAGCCGTGGACGACGGTGCTCGTCATCCCCTGGTGTGTGGTGGTCGGGGTCATGTTGCTGGCGGGGACGCCGTCACACCGCCGACTGACTGCGGCCGGCCTGCTGCTGGTGCTGCCGACCGTCATCGGGATCGCGGTGTCGAATCTGGCGGTCGGAGCCGGCGTCACCGAGTTCGGGTTCCTCGCCGGGGTCGTGCTCGTGCGGGTCCGGAGGCCGTACAGCCAGACCATCGCCGGCCTAATCTTCGCGGTGTTCGTCGCTCTCCACGTGTATGTGGGTGTGCCGTTTCTGGTGACGGCTCTGGAAGTGAACGCCTTCGCCGTCCTCGCCTTCGCGACGTACGCCCTGCTCCGCTTGGCGGAACTGGTGAGGCTTCTCCACCAGGCCCGCGCCGACCTGATCCGCGAAGCGGTACTGAGCGAACGCACCAGGATCGCCCGGGACCTGCACGACGTGCTTTCCTCAAGCCTGGCGGCGATCGCGCTCAAAGGAGAACTCTGCCAGCGGCTGCTCGCCGTCGGCTCGGCCGCGGCCGGGCGGCAGTTGGCCGAGCTCTCGGACCTGGCGGACCGTGCCGTCGCGGAGCTGGCGTCGCTGGCCGACCGACCGGTCGATCTACGGCTCCATGAAGAGGTGACGATGTCGCGCGCCATCCTGACCGGCGCCGGGGTCCGCGTCGATACGACGATCGGCGACCTGGCGCAGGTCCGCGAGCTCGACGGCGCTTTGGCCGCCGTGCTCCGCGAGGCGGTGACCAACATCGTCAAGCATGCCGACGCGCGCACGTGCTCCATCACCGTGCTCTGCGCACCGGGCGACGTCCGGCTGCGAGTCGTGAACGACGGTGTGCGGCACCAGAGCCCGAAAGGCTTGGCACCGGCCGCACATTCCGGCTCGGGCCTGCTCGGCATGGCAGAACGAGTGGAGAGGTCCGGCGGCCGCCTGGCCGCCGGACCGGTGTCCGATGGGGTCTACGAAGTGGTGGCGGAATTCCGCCCGACTCCCCTCCCCCTCCACGAGGAGTCTTTAGCCGCATTCGCCACTTAACGCGGCCAAATCTCGGATGTCAGGGTCAGTTGCCGTACCATTCCTGGTTCGCACCGCCGTTATAGGTCCAGACGTCGATGCTCGTGCCCTGGTGAAGAGGAGTGGACCCGTTTGCGTCGAGATACATGAGCTGGCCGGTCACGCTTTGAGCCTGGCTGTAGATGTGGGGATCCGACGAGCCCCAGGTCGGCTGGTTGGCACCGAGCCAGACTTGATTCGCGCCGCCATTGCACGGATAGACCTGAACAGCGGCCCCGAGTGTCAGCTTCCCGTAGGGCATGCTCGCATCCAGGCAGAACGAGTCGTCCGCCACGGAGTGGATGGTCCCGTCGTCCTTGAACGTCCACTGCTGAAACGTGTCCGTACTATTGCATGCCCAGAGCTGGACCTTGTCTCCGGCGTACAGTCGACCGAGCGATCCGTCAGCGTCGAGGCACAGGTTTTGATCTGGACCGCTGTGCATCAAGCGCGGATAGTTGTTAGGGTCGACAGCATTGGCCGAGCTCATCAGAGTGCTCAGACATCCGGCTGTCACCGCCGCAGCGAGTGCAGATTTCGCCCATCGTTTCATCGTTTCGCACCTTTCTCGGTTCGCACTTCGTACACAGAGATTGTGTGGTCGACGGCGTCGTATCGAGCAGTGTGGGCGTCACGGATCGCGCTATGCATTCCGCATAGACGTCATAAGGCGTCAGATGCCTGTTACGGTTGCCTCCGCTGGCGCTGGCGAGGGACGGGGTCGGGGATATGACGGGGCAGCCGCGGGACGATACGGCAGACCTGAGACTGCGTCTCGTACGCGGCATGATGTGGGGCGCTCTTGCCCTGGCGATGATCAGAGTGGGCACCCAATCCGGATACGCGGGGTACAGCGCCGAATCGATGCTGGCCAGTTCGCTGGCGTTCCCGCCGTTGGCGTTGTTGGTTGCCCGGCGCCGTCCCCGGCCACACCAGGCGGTGCTGTTGGGAGCGGTCGCCACCGCATACATCGCGCCATTCTTCTGGTTGGGCCTGCGCTGGGATTGGAAACCCTGGGCGCCGCTCCTGGCCGTGCTCGTCGTCCTTCCCAGTCGGGTCTCATGGCCGCTGACCGGGCTCGGCTGCGCCGTCACGCTGGGCATAGACCTGGGGTCTGGCGCCGACGCCCAGGCCACGGTCTCGAATGTCGCGAGTCTGATGACCCTCGTGATCGCCGCCTTCGGACCCTACGCGCTGGGGTCCGTGGTGCAGGCACTGCACGCGACCCGGGCACAATCGATCCACCTCTCGGTGCTGACCGAGCGGCGCCGGCTCGACGCGGAACTGCAGATGATGGCGGCTGACGGCGCGCGGCAGCTGTACGACCAATTGGTCGAAGCCGCCCGGGCCGACACGGAGCACCGCCCCGAGGAACTGGATACCGCGACGGACACAGCCCGCCGGCTCCTGGCCCGCATCCGCGCCGCAGCCGGTGGCTTCCGTCACGAACCGCAGTCGCCGCTTGCGACCGCCCCCGTAGGCACCTCGTCGATGGCGCGGCAGCTACAGATCCTCTTTTTCCTCAACCAGAGCTTCTTCATCCTGATCCTGACCTATTTCCAGTACCACCGGCCCTGGACCATGATGTTCACCGTTCCCTGGCATGCGGTGCTATGCGTCCTGTTGTTCGCCGGCCAGCCCTCGCGACGCCGCTTGCTCGTCGCCACTGTCCTGCTTCTGGAGCCCGCAGTCGCGTTCGGCCCCTCGCTCCGGGAGATCGGGACCGGGATCATGCTGATACCGGCGCTCGCCGGATTCATGTTCACGAAGTTCGGACGACTGCACGGCTGGCTGTTCACAGCAGTGACCGGTTCGATGTTCGTCATGCTCTGCACCTGGGCGTCGATCGTCGACGGCCGGCCCGTCGACGCGGTCTACGTCCTCGGCTGGGCTGCGGACTTCCTGGCCATGGTCTGGTCGGTCCGGAGCCTGGTCTGCCTCGAGATCCTGGTGGGGGTTCTACGCCGGGCGCAGGCCGACCTGAGCCGCGAGGCCGTCCGGGCCGAACGCACACGGATGGCCCGCGACCTGCACGACACCTTGTCCTTCACGCTGAGCGCCATCGCGCTGAAGGGCGAGCTGTGCGCCCGAATGATCGCTGGGGGCGTACCCGGTGCGCAGGAACATCTCCTCGAACTGCCGATCCTGGCCGGGCGGCTCGAGGATGAGCTTCGGACGGTCATCGACCGGAATTCCCGCCTGTGCCTCGCCGAGGAACTTGTCTCGGTCCGCTCCGTGCTAGCGACGGCGGGTATCCAGGTCATGGCTCAGATCGACGACTTCCGGCCCGCGCCCGAGCTCGACCACGCCTTGGCGGCGGTGCTCCGTGAGGCTGCCACCAATGTCGTGAAACACAGCCACGCCCGCACCTGCACGATCGTCGTGGCAGCGCTCCCCGGACTGATCCGGTTGCGCGTGGTCAACGACGGTGTGCCCCCGATCTCGGCCGCCGCGCCGCGCACAGGGACGGGGCTACTCGGCATGGTCGAGCGCACCGACGGCCGGGTTTCGGCCCGTCCGCTGCCGCCGGGGCGCTTCGAGATCATGGCGGAGTTCGTCACCGACCAGCCAGCCGTCGCGGACGCTGCCGGACATCGGGCGGCTGTGGCCTGAGACGACGGGTGACGCGCTTCGCCCAGGCGGAATGCACGCCCCGATCCAGGTTCTTCGCGCTTCACCGCGGCCGGCGACAACCGGCGTCCTCGTGTCCGTCGAGCTCTGGCCTGGTCGGCGGCCCGGCGCTCGACATCGGCCGCGGACAAGGAACGACCCACAATGACGGACCTGAGCGGGAAAACGGCCCTGGTGACCGGTGCGTCCCGGGACATCGGACGTGCCGTGGCGACCCGGTGGGCTTCGCCGGCGCGGTGGTCGCCGTGCACTACGGCACCGACGAGGCATCAGCCGTCGCCACGATCGCCGAGATCAGAGCACTGGGCGGGGCGGCGTTTCCGCTCCCGTCGCGGTTCGGTGCCGGCACCGGCGCTGCGCCGGTATGACCTGGTCACGGCACTCACCGCGGAGCTGGTCGACCGGCCTCTGGACATCCTGGTCAACAACGCCGGGACGACCGGAGTCGGACCGATCGAAACGGTCACCTCGGCGGGGTTCCTGCCGACGTGGCGTTCGAAGGGAACGCTCGCTAGTCGGCCGGTTGTGGGCGCCGGCTATGTTCGGTGATCACAACGGACTTCGTGTCCTGTAGCTCGCGGGACAGGTGTTGGAACGCACTGCGATGCTGCCCGCCGCGGGCCCGTATGCGAGCGCGCGAGCACCCGCGAGGCTGCTCTGTGGTCTCGGGGGTGGCCTTGCCGGCCTTAGAAGCGCTCGCTGTAGTGCTCCGCGAGCCTCCCTTGCTGTCGTCAAGCACAGCGGAGCCCGTTCCTGCTCCATCACACTGACCCGCACTCCCGACGCGACCCGGCTCTAAGTGGTCAGCGACGGTGCCCGCAGCGCTTCAACGGACGGGTGGGAAGCCGCGTTCCGCATGTCGACATGCGGCAATAACCGGTGACGCCGATGTGTAAGGATCATTGGTGACCTGACCATTAGGATTGACGTCCCGGCGCTGAACGGTTCAGAAAGCAAGGTGATGGCGGTGCCGGAGGATCAGATCCGGGTGCTGCTCGCGGAAGACATGCAGCTGCTCCGTGAGGCGCTGGTCGGATTGCTGTCGCTGGAACCGGACATCATCGTCGTGGCCCAGGCAGCCGACGGCTCCGGTGCGTTGGCCGCGGCCGAAGAGCACCAACCGGACGTGGCGGTGGTCGACATCGCGATGCCCGGGTCGGACGGCATCGAGGTCGCGGCCGTGCTGCGCGAGCGGCTACCGCAATGCCGGGTACTGATCCTGACCGGGCTACCGGGACCGGGCATGGTCCGCAAGGCCCTGAGCGCCGGGGTGGTGGGCTTCCTCCCCAAGGAAGTCGGCGCGGCGGAGTTGGCCGACGCGGTCCGGACTGTCGCCTCCGGCGGCCGAGTGCTGCCGCCGGATCTTGCGATAGCCGCGATGGATGCCACCGTCAGCCCGCTGACCCAACGCGAGACCGAGGTCCTACGACTGGCCGCGACCGGCGCTGGCCCGACCGAGATCGCCGCCAAGCTGTTCATCACCTACGGGACCGCGCGCAACTACCTGACCACGGCCGTGACCAAACTCAACGCACGCAACCGGATCGACGCCGTCCGCATCGCCACCGAACAAGGCTGGCTTTGAATCACGCAGTCGGTTTAAGGAGGTCGTCGGCACACTCCGTGCGATGCGACGGATCGGTGCGCGGCTCCGAAAAGCAGTGATAGCTGGTCACAAGCCATTTATGAGCCCGTTCGCGCGCAAGGCCCTCAACCCCCCGGCATCAGTAGCACCAGCCGAGCGGGCGCAAAAAAGCACGCGAGCCATTCGCGAACCGATCCTGACAGCGGTGGGTCCGTCGAACATTAAGCAACGGTCGAATACGCTGCCCGCCATGCTGGGTGCCTTCACGCCTTTGTGTTGAGGGGAAAACGCCGGAATGCCGACCTCCCGAGGGTGTTAACCGGGGGTCGGCATTCCGGCGTTCTTGCCGTGCCGTGCAGTGCCCAGCACCGCTTTTGCTGCGGCGACCGGCGGCTCTGCTCGGTCCTACTCGGTCCTACTCGGTCCTACTCGGTCCGCAGCGCGGTGGCGGTCCGGGTCCGTGCTGCCCAGCTGGCCGGCAGCAGTGCCCCTAGCAGGGCGATCACGATCCCGCCGGCCAGCAGGGGGATGAGCAGCCCGGCGGTGTAGGTGTGGGTCACGCTCGGCGGCAGGTGCCGGCCGATCGCTTTCCCCATCGGGGTCTGTGTCGCCTTCTCCACCGCGACCCCGATGGGGACCCCGATCAGTCCGGCGACCAGGCCGGTGAGTGTCACCGAGGTCAGAACCATCGCGATGGTCTGCTTGGGTGTCATCCCGAGGGCCTTGAAGATCCCCAGATCGTGGACCCGCTCCCGGGTGTCCTGCACCACCATGCTCAGCACGCCGAGCGCGGCGACCGCGGTCAACATCAGCGTGAGTGTGGCCACCAGGGCGCCCATGATGATCACCACGAGGTTCTTGTCGGACGAGTTCGACTGGACCGAGGCGTTCAGCGGGGTCAGCGCGGCGGCGGCTGAGGTGGACCAGTCCGTTCCGTCGACGTTCGAGGCCAGCTCGACGTTGAACTGGTCGATGTGCGGGGTCAGTCCTGCGGCGGTGAAGGTGGCCGCGTCCGTCATGGCCGAATAGTCGGTTCCATGGGTGTCGAAATTGATGCCGACGACCTTCAGTGACAGTTGCTTGTTCTGCTGCACCACGGTGAAGTCGTCACCGACGTGGATCCCCACCGCCGAGGCCAGCTTGTCACCGACCACGACCTCGCCGGGCGCCGAGTACCAGCGGCCGGACAGCAGCTCCATGTTCGTCCAGGAGAAGTCGCCGCTGACCGTGTACAGGACCGGCGGTTCGCCGCCGATCGGCGCGCCGATCATGGTCGCGCCGCTTTCGCCCCAGCCGAACGCGGCCTTCGTGCCCGGGACCTTGGCGAGCGCGGCGGCCACCTTCTCGGCGTCGAGGTACGCGTGGCGCGGGTCGTTGGGGCCGTAGAGACCCCACGGCGTGTTCACGTCGGCTGTGGGGATCACGATGTTCGACGCGACGTTGAAGCCCGAGCTCATAGCAGTGTCCTGGTACTTGCTGAACGCGGTCCCCAACCCCACCGCGAAGGTGGCGCCGATCGTGCCGAGCAGCACCGTCGCGCCGACCAGTGCGGTCCGGGCCGGCTTCGCGAAGGGCTGGGCCAGCCCCAGCGACACGGCCCGGGGCAACGGCAGCCGCGAGGCCAGACGCTGCGCCGCCTGACCGCGCCCGGCCTTCGGGGCGCGGCCGACCACCAGAGCCCGCACCGCCGGCATCCGGCCGGCCCGCAGCGCCGGGATCGAAGCCGTGACGCCGACGAGGATCAGGGTGCCGATCGACACCACGGCGCTGATCCACGACGGAATCGCGGCATCGGCCGCGCCGAGCTGCTTGGAGGCCCCGTTCAGGATCGGCCCAGCCAGAAGATTGCCGAATATCGTGCCGAGGACCACGCCGAGTGTCGCCGGGATCATGGCCTGCGCGGTGTAGGCGCGGGCCACCAGCGAAGGGGTGAAGCCCAAGGACTTCAGAATCCCGATGCGCCGGATTCCCGAGGCCACCGCGCCGCTGACCACGATGGCGATGATCAGCACCGACAGGACCAGCCCGAGGATCCCGAAGGCGATCAGGAACGGCACGAAGGCCTTGGCGTTGCCGGTCGCCTCCTGCTCCGCGGTCAGATACGACTGTCCGGCCTCGACCGCGCCGGCCGGCACGGCGGCGGCCACCGCCTGCTTGTCGGTGGCGATGTCGGCGTCAGAACCGGCCTTGGCGAACCGGTAGAGCATCTGCTCGTCGGTTCTGGCCCCGGCGGCGGTGAGCCGCGCGAAACCGTCGGCGGTGGCGAAGCCGGTCGCGCTGTTGGTCACCGAGTCGGCGAAGCCGACGACCTTGAACGACGGCTTGCCCGGCAGGGAGGAGAACACCACCGAAGAGCCGAAGCAGGCGTCGGCATAGTTGTTCGCCGGGAGGGCGATCTCGTCCGGGCTGGTCGGCCAGCTCCCATGGGTCAGCACCAGTTGGTCCATCCCGGAGGTGCTCCCCAGGTCGGGCCGGGTGGTCACGGTGACCGGATGGTTGTCGCGACCCGCCCAAGCGGTCTTGGGGCAGTCGGTGCCGACGGTCGTTTCCAGCGCGGCGGCGATCGGGTACGGCCCGGACGCCTCGATGACGCCGGCGGCGTGCGCGGTGGCGACGGCCTGCGCGGCTGTGACCTTCGAACCGTCGAACTGGACCGCCAGGTGCGCTCCGTTCCGGGTGTTGAAAGCGTGCTCGAACGGGGCTTGCACGGCGGTCAGCAGGCCGAGGGAGAGTACTGATGACATCACCGCGGTCAACGTCGTCAGGACCATGACGAAGGTCTGGACCCGGCGCCGGCCCACGCCGGAGCGTACGACCTTGCCAAGCGCGCTCACCGGCTCACCGCCGGCAGCAGGCGGGCCATGGCGTGGAATCCGGCCTCGAAGAGGCGCCGGGGCATCGGCGGCCTGCGCAGCGTCATCCGACCGCTCCCGTCGGACGGGTCAGCGGCGCGTGGGCAGCCAGGCCGGCACCGCTGCCACTGTTGACGATGTCCCGCGAGACCGCACCGTCCACCAACTCGATGGTGCGGTGCGCGGTGGTGGTAGCCAGCTGCACATCGTGGGTCACCAGCAGAATGGTCTGGCCCTCGCTGTTCAGGTCCAGCAGCAGCCGGCGTACGTCCTGGGCCGAGCTCGAGTCGAGGGCACCGGTGGGCTCGTCGGCCAGCAGCAGCGCCGGCCGGTTCATCAGCGCGCGGGCCACCGCCACCCGCTGGCGCTGACCACCGGACAACCGCTGCGGGTAGGCCTTGGCATGCCGGTCGATGCCCAGCGAGCCCAGCAGATCGGCGGCGCGTCGCTTGGCCTCGCCCTTGCCCATCCCGGCCAGCTGCGCCGGAACCATGACGTTGTCGAGCACGGTCAGGTCGTCGAGCAGGTTGAAGAACTGGAAGATCATGCCGATCGAGGCTCGGCGGTACTTCGCCGACCCGGCCTCACCGAGCTGGTCGACGCGAATGCCGTTGACGGTCACGGTGCCGCTGGAGGGCTTGTCCAGACCGGCGATCAGGTTCAGCAGGGTGGACTTCCCACTGCCGGAATGGCCGAGGACGGCCACGCAGTCACCGTACGCCACGGACAAGGTCACACCGGCCAGCGCGGGCGGGCCGTCATCGTATTTCTTCGTCGCGTCGCGAAGATCGATCATCGGGGCGTTCGTCATGGCCACGAACCTACGAACGGACCGCTGTCCGTCGCGTCGGCCGGTGGATGTCACGTTCCCCCAGGCCGTCGGCCCGGGGGTGTACCCGCGTACACCCCCGGGGCGACGCGCGGAGCCGACGCCACTCAATACGATCTCCGTATGGAAGAGCTTCTCCAGCGCCTCTCGGCATCGGAGCACACGACCTGGCTGAGGGTCCAGGCCGTGGTGCTGGCCACCGCCTGCTTCTACGCGCTGATGCTCTGCGTCACGATGCCGGTCCCTGAGGCTAGGCACTTCGACGGCATGTTCCGGTTTTCCGGCCTCGAGCCCTTCCAGATGACGGGACTCTACGTCGTGCTCGCCCTTCCGGTTCTGCTGGTGCGCCGTCTGCCGGCGACGGTCTTCGCGGCGATCCTGGGCGAATCAGCCCTCGGCGACATCGTCGGCGCGCGGCCCTTGGTCGTGTTCGTCCTGCTCATCGCCTTGGACGGGTACCTCGCCGCCCGGCGGCCGAGGGCTGCCGCCGTCGGCTGCGTCGCGGCCGTCGCGACCGTGTTCGTCAACTTCACCCACGTCAACCCCGAAGGCTCCGTCGGCGAGGCGGCCGGGTGGGCCGGGCATTACGCGTCGTGGCTCGCGGTCGCGTGGGCCTTCGGGGTGGTGTATCGCAAACGCCGTGAGTACCTCGAAGCCCTGCACGAACAGAGGGCGGCCCGCGCCGTCGTCACCGAGCGGCTGCGGATCGCCCGCGAACTGCACGACAGCGTCGCGCACAGCATCGGGATCATCACGGTGCTGTCGGGAGCGGCGGCACGGGTCGTGGATACCAGACCCGAGCAGACCCGGCAGGCGCTGACCGGCATCGAGACCACCAGCCGGGAGACGCTGCTCGAACTGCAGCGCATGCTCGGGGCGCTGCGCCGCGCCGAGCCGGACGACGCCATGCCGCAGGCCGCTCCGCTGACACCGGCCGGCAGCCTGGCCGACGTCCCGCAGCTCGCCGAACGCACAGCCGACGCCGGGGTGCGGGTCCACGTGGCCTGGCGGGGCGAGCAGCGTCTGCTGCCGCCGGAGATCGAACTGTCGGCGTTCCGGATCATCCAGGAGTCGGTGACGAACGTGGTGCGGCATTCCGGGGCGCGGACGTGCCGGGTCGCGGTCGGATACGAGCCGGACGGAGTGACGATCGAGGTGGTGGACGACGGAGACGACGGTCTGGCCGGACCGGGCCGTCCCAGGCACTCGACGGCGCCCGGCGGGAGCGGCTTCGGCCTGCTCGGCATGCGCGAGCGGGTGACGTTGCTGTCCGGCCAGTTCAGCGCCGGCAGGCGTCCGGAGGGCGGATTCCGGGTGACGGCGAGGCTCCCGGCATGAGCGTGCGGGTGCTGCTGGCCGACGACCAGCCCCTGATGCTGGTCGGGCTCGGGATCCTGATCGGCGGCACCGCCGACCTGGAGGTGGTCGGCGAGGCCGGCGACGGCCGCGAGGCCGTGCGCCTGGTACGTGAGCTGCGGCCGGACATCGTGGTGATGGACATCCGGATGCCGGGCATGGACGGGATCGAGGCGACCCGGCAGGCGACCGCCGAGCCGGACCCGCCCAAGGTGCTGGTGCTGACGACCTTCGACGACGACGAGTACGTCTACGGCGCACTGCGCGCCGGGGCCAGCGGATTCCTGCTCAAGAGCATGGCCCTGGACGCGATCCTGGACGCGATCCGCGTGGTGGCGGCCGGCGACGCGTTGATCGCGCCGAGCGTGACCCGACGACTGATCGCCGGCTTCGCCGGAACGTCCGCCACCCCCGCGGCCCCCGCACAGGACGCCGAACCCGCCCAAGGCTCACGTCTCATCGCGGAGATCACCGACCGGGAGCGCGAGGTGCTGGCACTGGTCGGACAGGGATTGTCGAACGCTGAGATAGCCGAGCGGCTGGTGATCAGCGCGGCGACAGCGAAGACCCATGTCGCGCGCCTGTTCGCCAAGCTCGAGGCTCGGGACCGCGTCCACCTGGCGATCATCGCCTTCGAGACCGGACTCGTGCCGCGTAGACGCTAGGGCAGGACGCAGTTTGGGCCTACCTCTCGAAGGAGGAGTAAGAGGCTGATGCCGATGGCGGCAGGTCGGCCGCCCGCGGAAACGGCTGGCTGCCCGATCGTGTCAGCAATCCTCGTCCCGTCATCGTCGCGATCGCTGACCAGCCGATTCGGGCAAAGCAGCGCTGTCTTGCGGCGTCCGGCGCGCATCTGCGGCTCGGCCGATCAACGTCCGCAGACAACTCAAGAGCGGAAACCGGGCGACGCTCTCCTGTTGGAACCCTTGTCGGGGCCACTCGCCGGGAGGAGCATGCGAGCTGGGCCGCGACAAGGGGAATAGTGAACATCAGTGCCGAGTTCCGGATGTCGCGCGGCGAGGCCTGGCGCGGGGTGGTGACTCCCCGCCACTGGGTCTTGGCGCTGATCGTCGCTGCGGTGGGAATCGTCCTACCGGGCGTGCTGTTCCGCTCGGAGCAACCGGAGGATGTCTTCGGGCGAGCCATGACGCTGCTGATGACCCTGGTGTTCGTCAATCTCGACAGCTTCGGAAACTCCTGGCCGTTCGCCGTCCCGACCACCGTGACGCTCACCGACACGACGCTGACCGTGGTCCGGCCGAGCGGGACCAAGGTCGTCCCGTGGCCCGAGGTGACGAGCTTCAGAGCCAGGCGCCGGCACTGGCTCGTCCACGTCGAGAGGGAGCGCACGGTGGCGCTCATCCCGATGCGCGTCTTCGACGCGGATCAGCGCGCAGCCATCGAGCTCCTGGCGAAGCAGGTGAGAAGGGACCGCCGCGGGCGAACCCGCCGGTCCGAATCGGCGTCTCCCTGACACAGAAGGCGCACGTCGGTGTCAGTGATCTGCTGTTCCCGCACGCTAGGCGGAGCTGCGGATCACCCGGTGCGCATCTGGTGAACGTCCTCGTTGAAGGTGGAACACTCCGGCTGTCCTGGCCGGACTGCGCGACATCGTCCGCGGCGCACCATTTACATCAGTGTTGATCCATGGCTGCCGTACTAGCGGTGTGCAACTGGAAACTGGACGGCTCGGCGAAGATCGCGTCACAGTCTGCTCACCAAGTCCTACCACTCCCACGCAGGAAGAGGAGAAGACATGAGAAGCAAGCGGAAGCTCATCGCCATGGTGACCGCTCCGACGCTCATCGCCGGAGCGCTCGCGCTGTTCGGCCCGGCGAGCAGCGCCAGTGCGGCGACCTGCTTTGCGAGCTCTTGCACCGGGAAGAATCCGGAAACCTCCGGTTGCTCTGATTCCAAGACGCAGACGCTAGAGAGCATGTCGCTCAACAATGCGGGCGGCGACTACGCCCAGTTGCGCTATTCGCCCACCTGTCAGGCCGCATGGATAAAGATCTACTCAGGTTCCTACACCTCTTACACCGGCAGCATCTACGGCGAAAACTGGAGCAGCACCCTTCTGGACTACGTCGTGAGATGTACGGAGACGGTGCACGGCGCTGGGGGATCCTTCTATTCGACCATGTGCGGCGGCTACGACACCTACGACTATTCGGCGGCACAGTGGTGATTTCTCTTCGTCGAACTGCGGCAGTGTGGGTGGCAGGGCTTGGCATGGCCGTCGCCGGCGCCACGGTGGCACATGCCGACACACGTACCGACGCACCCGGATGTGCATCGGTCAGCCAGGATGGTCCTACAGTCAAGCTTGAGGTGAGCGGTTATACAGCCGCCACCGTGCGCAAGTACGTGGGCTGCGGCCAGAAGTACGTCTTCACCTACCTGGAACCGACGTTCGTCTCCAGGAACGGCACGTACTCGGTCCGCAACTACTTCTACGCGACGAACACGTGGACTGCTGGCGATACCACGGGCACCACCGGCCAGAAGTTCTACACCGCACCGGTGGTCAACGGCACCGACCCAAGCGGCTTCTCCTACCCTTTCGGCATCGGTCAGGTCGCCTTCGGCGGCTGCACGATGTGGGCACAGATCGTGTGGGATGAGGACGGAGCCGCCAACTCCGCGACCGGCGCCGCGAGCGGTTCTTGCGCCGGGTTCGAATACCACCTCGCATAGCGCGAAGTACCTCGGCCGCCGGACGGCTTCTGCGAGCTCCGGGCGGCCGGTCACGCTGCCGCCTTTCGATCGCGTTCCGATCATGCCGTTTCGGAACGCGATCGTCGCATGCGATTTCGCGGCCCTCGCCTGGAGGAGACAAGGATGAAACACACAAGACGCCGATGTGCCATGGTGGCCTTCGCCGCCCTGGTAGCGGCGACCACGACAGGAGCCGCCGCGGCTACGGGGCCTGCCTCCGGCGGCGCCCGGGCCAAGGCGCCCGGGCTCGATCACCGTTCCAAGGACGTCGCGATACAGACGTCGGCGGACGAGAACGGTTACCACATCTACGCCGGGCTCGGTTCTTCCGGCTTCGCGTGGCGACCGCTGGCGACGCTGAAGCCGGGTGACATCGACAGTCCGATGTGGACCGGCTACTCGTGTATGACGGGCTCCGGCAAGCACGTCGTGGCGGTCGTGGCGCCCGCCGATTTCGCGAACGACCCCGCGCTCAAGGCCAGGGGCGCCTTCGCGTACGTCGTCGACGTCCCTTCGGGTGCGGTCCATCCGGTGACCGCGGGCGTCGCGCTGACGTACTACTCGCCGGGATGCGGTGCCGGGGACACCGCGGTTCTGACCCGGGCCCTCGGCGATGACGAGCAGCGGACGCAGTTGCTGACCCTCGACGCCGACCGGGACGCGGTAACCCAGGACGTCATCGAACCCGAACAGTTGAGCAGCGCGGTCCCCGCCCAGGGCGGCCACCTGCTCGCGGCCCGCGGTGCCACCGTCGTCGACATCGACCCCAAGGGCACGGTCAAGGCGGTCGGCAAGGCGACGGGTCAGGTCTTCGACATCGTCGCCGATGCGGCCGGCAACGCGAGCTTCCTGTCCGTTCAGGGCTCCGACGCCGTGCTGAACCGGTTGTCGAAGGGGACCGTCACACCGGTCGCTCACGCCGGCCTGAGCGGTACCGCCTTGCACTCCGCCCGTGGGGGCCGGGCGATCCTGGTGACCCGGACTCTGAAGGGCAAGGTTCCGGCGGACGTGGCCACGAGTCTGACGACCGGCCTGCCCGATGTGGTGGACAGCGTGTCGCTCGACGGCGAGGCCGTTGTCGGCCACACCGGCAGAGCGGCCGGCGCCGTGGCGAAGACCCAGGTGTTCGCCACCGGCACGGGTTCGGCGTTGCCGAGCGGCCCCGACCTCGGCCCGGCAGCCGCAGCCGTCACCGCCACTCCGGCGACCGGTTACCGGCTCGACGCCACCGCGGCCACCGCGCTGACGGCGACGGCGGCTCAGACCCCGAAGTGCGCCGTGCCCCGCAACGACCCGACGGCACAGGTTCCCCAGCCAGGTAAGCAACAGGTGGAACGAGCTGTGGACCTGGCGACGACAGGCCAGCTGAACGATCAGCGTCCGGCGAACTACCTGAACATGGGGTTGCCCGCATACACCGCGAGCAGCAACTTCGCGCCGCACACCCTCCTCGTCCCCGGCGCCATGACCACCGGTCCGGTTCCGGCCCAGGTGTTCCTCGGCGTCCTGGCCCAGGAATCGAACTTCAACCAGGCGTCCTGGCATTCGCTGCCCGGGCTGTCGGGCAATCCCCTGATCGCCGACTACTACGGATCGGCGGGCGGAATCAGCACCATCAACTACGCGGCCGCCGACTGCGGCTACGGCATCGCCCAGGTGACGACCGGCATGGCGACCACCGACACGAACTACTCGGCCAACGGTAAGAAGAAGATCGCCGTCGACTACGAGGAGAACATCGCGGCCGGTCTGCAGATTCTGGAGGACAAGTGGAACACCCTCGAGCAGAACGGGCTCCTGGCCAACGACGGTGACCCCACCAAGATCGAGAACTGGTACCTGGCGTTGTGGGCCTACAACACCGGTTTCCACTCGAACGACGGATCGAACATCTGGGGCCTGGGCTGGGTCAACAACCCGGCCAACCCCAACTTCAAGCCCAACCGCGACGGGTACCTGCGCGACAGCTACGGCGACGCCTCGCACCCCGCGGACTGGCCCTATCAGGAGCGGGTCTTCGGCTGGATCGAGAACCCGATCCACGACCGCAAGGGTGATCCCTCCTACGCGAGACCGAGTTACCACACATCGAGCGGCCAACTGCAGATCCCGCCGCCGTCAGACTTCTGCGACGTCACCGACAACTGCAGTATGACCGACCCGTCCGGCAAGGTCTGCGTCTACGGCAACCTGCCCTCGACCGACCCGCTGTACTACCACTGCTGGTGGCACCAGCCGGTGAACTGGGTGCCGGACTGTGCCTCGAACTGCGCCACCCAGACTCTGGTGTTCACGGCGACCGACCCCGACCCGGGAGTGAAGAACCCGCACCCCGCGGACTGCGGCTCTCAGCCCGGCCCGGGCGCGGTGATCGTCGACGAACTCGCCAACCCGGGCCAGAACGTCGCAGGATGTACCGGGATGACCTGGAGCAACGGCGGCACCTTCACGCTCAGCTACGCCACCGACAGTTCCGGGAACCCGATCGCCGCGATCGACACCCATCAGATCGGCGCCGGCTTCGGCGGCCACGCCTACTTCACCCACAACCGGCTGGCGGACGACCCTCAGCACATCGTGACCGGCGTGTGGAAGGCCAACCTGCCCAACCACTTGTACAACGTGTTCGCCCACATGCCCAGCACGGGCGCCACCTCCGACTTCGCCGACTACCGCGTCACGCAGACCGACGGCTCGGTGAAGTCCTCGACAGTGAGCCAGCACACCAGCCAGGACCAGTGGGTCAGTCTCGGCTACTTCCCGCTGAGCGGCAACGCGCAGGTGCTGCTGGACAACGTCACGGTCGACGGCGCGGTGGGGGCGCACGACGTGGCCTTCGACGCGATCGGCTTCGTGCCGGTCGCCGGAACGCTCGTCCAGCACACTTTCGACTCGGTCGCGATCTTCAGTGAGAACCAGAACCTCGACACGGGCACGCCATCCCAGTTCAACACTCCGATGCGGACTATGACGACGCTCTACAACTGGGCCGACGCCGCGCTCAACGGCGGGCCCATGTGGAACGATCCGTCCCAGGCGGCTCCCACGGGGCTCCTCCAGTATCCGGTGTGCTCGCCGGATGCGATGTCCAACGGCTGCATCGGCGCTCACCTCTCGGCCGCCGCCCAGGCATGGAACTCCCAGGTGCAAGCCGCCGGATCTTCTCCCACGGACCATCCCCCGGGTCTCTCAGAGGCCACCTGGATGAACTTCGCCGTACCCAGCCCAGCGGGAACGACCATCGGCGGCCAGTTCCAGACGGACGGCACCTTCAAGATCAAGAATCATGTGGAGGTGCAGTATCTCACCGACACGAGCGGCAACCTCGTTCCCGGGTCGCAGTGGTCCAGCGTCCAAAGCCGGACCGGCGACACGGAGATCGCGAAGTTCGTGCGGGACTACGTCGCGGCCACCGTCGCCGACTACGGCAGCGCCGGTGTCACCATGCCGGACATCGGCTACCAGGAGATCGACGCCAACCAGTTCACCGGTGACGCCACCAATGTGACGAATCCTCTGGTGACCGGATACACGCCTGGCCGGGCCTACATGCCGCACACCAACGCGGCGACGTTGGACGGCGACTGCGTGCAGGTTCGCGCCATCAACGGGGGATCGATCGGCTACCGTCCCCTGGACGCGAAGGACAGCGTCGACGCCGCGATGAACACCTGGACCGACCAGCTGAACGCCGCCTACCTGGCGGGCCGGCTCCCCTACTCGGTGTACAAGACCGCCGTCGACATCTACGCGATGTTCTTCCAGGGCGGCCACGACGGATCGCTGTTCAACAACGCCCCGCCGATCTGGCAAGAACTCGGCATCGACTTCTGCGCCGGATCCACAGGCCCGAAACCCCTGATCACCAACAACAAGGACGTGGCCTCGCCGCAACTCGTGGCGCAAAGCTACATGCCCGATCTCTACCTCTACTACGACGGCAACATGATCGGACAGGACGGCAAACCGGCCACCGGCCCCGTCCAGCACGGTGACTTCAAGGACTTCTCCAACATCCCCGTCGTCAACTCGATCGACGGCAATCCCTACGACACCTGCGACCTGTCCGACCGTGGCAACGGCGGCAACCCCTGGTCGATCAACATCTGGCCCATCGACTTCCCCGACGTCCGTCCCGACGCCGTCGTCGACTGCGCCACCATGACCGAATACGACGACACCACTGACAACACCCACAGCTGAGCTCATGCCGCCGGGGCCACTTCAAGTGCGGCCCCGGCGGCGCCGCAGCGGACCCGGCTGCGCACGTCGCGGCTTCGATCGCGAGATCACTGACGGCGTAGACGGTCTGCGCGGACCGCTTCCGGGCTCCGAGTACGTAGCGGCGTCGGATGATCCGCAGCACCTGCCTGGCGTGCGGAACAGCAGTTCTTTGACCTGCCGTCAAACGGACCAGTGCCGCACGATGCCGGTGCGCCTGAGCGACACGACCGCACGATCGTTGACATCGTGAACCATTGTCACCGGCCCTCTCCCTCATTCTGAAGCACGGGCCGGGGCCGCCGCGTCGGCACTTGAACTGCGTCGGAACGGTGTGTTGTGTTGAAGAACTTTTCAATGGGGGACATGATGGAGGACGCTCCGCCAGGCTCGGCGGTCCTCGGCGTGTGACGTCTGGAGGGAACAGTGCGGCAGCTCGCGATCACGGTGCAGCAGACGCTGTGGGACGCCCGTCGGTGCCTGCGTGTCGCGCGAAGAGAGGGCGACGTCGCTCAGATCGCGTTGCAGGAAGCGCGACTTGCCTACCTGACCGAATTGGCGGTCGAGTATCGGATCCCGGCGACCCTGGCGGCTGCCAGGGGCACGGTGGGTCGGCGATGACCGGATGATGGCGCAGTCGGGATCGGTTCCCTTCGTGTCGGAGCTGGTGCGGGCGGCGCGCCGGATCCTCGCCGAGCTGCTGGACGGGCAGCGTGAGCTGTTGGCCGAGTTGCAGTCCGCCGACTCCTCCTAAGCACCTATGCCCTGCGCTACCGGCCCGGCGCGATATTGCCGGCGTCGGCGCGATCCCCGGTGGCCTTGTCGTTCGTGGTGAGGATTGTCATGAGGGCTTTGCTGAGCAAGATCCTTCGGGTGGGCCGGGTGGCCGAGCCGGCTCCGCCGCTTCCGGGCGGGGTGCCTTTGCGGCGCGAGTTGACCGGGTCGGTGCAGGTGCGCTGTGTGGATGCCGGATCGTGCAACGGCTGCGAGATCGAGATCGGGCAGGCGTTCGGGCCGGTGTACGACGCCGACCGGTACGGTGCCCGGCTGGTGGCTTCTCCGCGGCACGCCGACGTGCTGGCGGTGACCGGTCCGGTGACCCGGAACATGGCCACCGCGCTGCGCCGTACCCTCAACGCCACGCCGGAGCCGCGGCTGGTGGTGGCGGTCGGGGACTGCGCGATCGACTGTGGCGAGTTCGCCGGCGGCCCCGGGGTGCAGGGGCCGGTCGATTCGGTGGTGCCCGTGGACATCGCCGTGCCGGGCTGCCCGCCGGCCCCGGAGGCGATCGTCGCCGCGCTGCGGCGGGTGACCGGGCGGTGAACCTGATCGGGTCCGCGCTGGCCGGGGCGGCGGGGTGCGCGGGGGCCGCGATGACGGCTGCGGTCGCCGTGCCCGCGCGGACACGGGCGGCGGCTGTCGGCGTGCTCACCACCGCCGCCGGAGTGTGCGGTGCGGTGGGCGGCGCGGCGGCGCTGTCCGGACGGACGTTCAGCGCTCACCTGCCGGACCTGCTGCCGCTGGCCGGCATGTATCTGGGGGTTGATGCCCTGTCGGGACTGTTCATCGCGGTCGCCGGCGTGGTGATCGCGATCGTCGCCGGGTACGGGATCGGGTACGGCTCGCACGGGCATGGCCCGGGCCGGGCCGCATCGTGTGCGCTTCCGGTGTTCGGCGCGGCGATGCTGCTGGTGCCGGCGGCGGCCAGCGTGTCGACGTTCCTCTTCTTCTGGGAGCTGATGGCGGTCGCCTCGCTGTTGCTGGTGCTGTCCGAGCATGAGAAGCGTGATTCAGTGCGCGAGGCCGGGTTGTGGTACGCGGTCATGACCCAGTTGGGGTTCGTTCTGATCCTTCTCGCGCTCGCGTGGCTGGCAGCCGCCTCCGGCGGCGAGACGTTCGCGGAGATCCGCGCGGGTGCTCCCCGTCTGTCGCCGCTCCTGCGCGGAACGGTGTTCGTGCTGACGCTGGCCGGGTTCGGGTCGAAGTCGGGCATCGTGCCGCTGCACGCCTGGCTGCCTCGGGCGCACCCGGAGGCACCGAGTCCGGTGTCGGCGCTGATGAGCGCGGTGATGGTGAATCTCGGTGTCTACGGCATCGTGCGGGTCGGGATGGACCTGCTGGGCGGCGGGTCGCGGTGGTGGTGGCTGCTGGCGATGGCGGCCGGTGCCGTCTCCGCCGTGTTCGGGATCTTGCAGGCGTCGGTGGCCGGGGATCTGAAGCGCCTGCTGGCGTACTCGACCACGGAGAACATGGGTCTGGTGCTGCTCGGCCTGGGGGCGGCCGGGCTGTTCCGGACATCGCACCAGCCGGTGTTGGCCGGGATCACGCTGGCCGCGGCACTGTTGCACGTCGTGACGCACAGTGCGTTCAAGGCGCTGCTGTTCTGCTCGGCCGGCTCCGTACTGCGCGCTACCGGTGTACGGGACCTGGACGCCCTGGGCGGGCTGCGCTCGGCGCTGCCGGTCACGACGGCGGTGTTCGCGGTCGGGGCCCTCGGCGCGGCGGCGCTGCCGGGCGGGGCCGGGTTCGTCTCCGAGTGGCTGCTGTTGCAGTCGCTGATCCACGGCCTGGCGGTGCCGGGGATAGTCGTGTCGGTGGCGCTGCCGATCGCGGTGGCGGCGGTGGCGCTGTCGGCCGGGCTGGCGGTGGCCACCTTCGTCAAGGCCCTGGGAACCGGGTTCCTGGCACGGCCCCGCAGTGACAGCGCCGCCCGGGCTGTGGAGAGCCCGCCGGCGATGACCGTCGCGATGGTGCTGCTGGCCGCGGGCAGTACGGTGCTGGCCGTCGTTCCCGGCTTGCTCGGTTCCGCGCTGTCCCGCGCGGTCGGCGCGGTGTCCCCCGGTGGCGCCGCCGTGTCCGATGCGGTGGCACGGCGGCTGGCTGTGCTCGGCTCGACGATGTCGCCGCTGGTCGTGGTGGCCGGGACTGTGGCGGGCACGGCGCTGGTCGCGACCGTATTGCGGCTGGTCACCGCATCGCGGCGGCGCGCGGTGCCACTGTGGGACTGCGGGGCCGGGCCGCCGTCGGCGCGGATGCAGTACACCGCGACCTCGTTCGCCGAGCCGCTGCAGCGCGTCTTCGACGACGTGCTCGCGCCCGAATCCGACGTCGATGTCACCCCGGTCGTGGAATCGGAGTACCTGGTTCGCAGCGTGTCCTACCGCCGCATGGTTCCCGACCGGATCGAGCACCGGCTGTACACGCCGGTGATCGCGGCCGTCCGCTGGGTCGGCGGGGCGGCGCGGGGGCTGGCCAACGGCTCGGTGCACCGCTACCTCGGCTACGCCTTCAGTTCCCTGGTGGTGCTGCTGGTGGCCCTGGCGGCGATCAGATGAGCGGCAGTGTGTTCGGTGCCCCGGTCACGGCCTCCGGGATCACCACTTCGGTGCTGCAGGTCGGCCTCATCGTCGTCGGGGCGCCGCTGCTGACCGGGTTGATGCGGCAGGTCAGGGCACGGATGGAGGGACGGTCCGGGGCCGGGATCGGGCAGCCGTGGCGGGATCTGCGCAAGCTGATGCGCAAGAAGCCCCTGGCCCCGGACGGTACCGGCCCGGTGTTCCGGACCGGCCCGCTGGTGCAGGTCTCCACCACGCTGATGGCCGCCGCCGCGATCCCGTTCGTCAGCGTCCACACCGGCCTGGGCGGTGCGGCCGACCTGATCGCGGTGGTGGCGCTGCTGACCCTCGGGACGGCGACCTTGGCGCTGGCCGGGCTGGACACGGGCACCGCGTTCGGCGGGATGGGCGCCAGCCGGGAGATGACGATCACCGCGCTCGCGGAGCCGACGGTGCTGATGGCGACGTTCGCCCTGTCCACCCGGGTGGGCTCGACGAACCTGCCGGCGATCGTGGACGCCGGGTTGAAGGACGCCGGACGGGTGGTGTCCCCGGTCAGCGTGCTGGCCGCGTTCGCTCTCGCTGCGGTGGTGCTGGCCGAGGCCGGACGGCTGCCGGTGGACAACCCCTCGACGCACCTGGAGCTGACCATGGTGCACGAGGCGATGGTGCTCGAATATTCGGGTCCTGATCTGGCGCTGGTGGAGCTGGCGGCCTCGATGCGGCTGGCGGTGCTGCTGGGGTTGTGGTCGGCGTTGTTCCTGCCCTGGGGCACCGCCACCGCCACCGGAGCGCTGCCCGTGGCGGGGGCGACCGGGTTGTTCGTGCTCAAGGTCGGCGTGCTGGGTGCGGGGCTGGCCGCCGCCGAGGTGTTCATGGCCAAGCTGCGGCTGTTCCGGGTTCCGGAACTGCTGGCCGGGTCGTTCCTTCTGGCGGTGCTCGCGGTCTCGGCGTCGTTCTTCCTGTGATGTGCGGTGAGGAGATGAGGACGCGGTGAGGAGATGAGGACGGTGGGCGCACCATGAGCGGGTCGGCGAACACGCAGATCCTGGACTTCGCCTGCGGGCTGTTCCTGCTGGCCGCGGTCGGGGCGCTGTGGCGGCGCGAACTGTCCGCCGTGATCGGGCTGCTCGCGGTGCAAGGCGCCGCGCTGGCCGTGATCGCCGCCGCGCTGGGCGCCGACGAACATCACCCGGAGTTGTACGCGGTCGCCGCCGGAGTCGGGATCCTCCGCGCCGGAGTGCTGCCCGGGCTCGCGAGACGGGCGCTGGCCGCCTCCGGCGAGAATCGGGAGAGCGAGCCGCTGGTCAACGTCGCGTCCTCGCTGCTGGCCGCCGCCGCGCTGGTGCTTCTGGCCTACGCCGTCGCCCAGCCGCTGGCCCGCCTGGACGCCTCACCGGGCGCCCGGGCGCTGCCGGTCGGCCTGGCCTCGGTGCTGATCGGCCTGTTCATGCTGGTGGCCCGCCGCAAAGCCCTGTCCCAGGTGGCCGGATTCCTGTTACTGGACAACGGGATCACCGCGGTGGCGTTCCTGGCCGCCGCCGGGGTGCCGCTGCTGGTGGAGATCGGCGTGTCCTTCGACCTGCTGCTGGTGGTGCTCGTGCTTCGCGTGCTGACGGTCCGGATGCAGTCCGCGTTCGGCGCCACCGACCTGGACGACCTGCGGGAGCTGCACGACTGATGAACACCGCCCTCCTGCTCGCCCCGGTCGCGATCCCCGCCGCCGCCAGCTGCGCCTATCTGCTGCTGGGCTGGCGACGGCGCACCGCGCACCTCGGGACCTTCTCGGCCGCGCTCGTCCTGGCCGTCGGGATCGCGCTGGCCGTGCGCACCGTCGACGACGGCGGCGTCTTCGCGGCCTCCGGGTGGCTGCGGGCCGACCCGCTGGCCGCGTTCCTGCTGACCGTGATCGGCGCGGTCGCGTTCGTGGCCTGCGCCGCGAGCCCCGGTTACCTGGCCGCCGACCACGGCGACGACCACGCCGGCCCGGCCTCCGAACGCCGGTACGCGGTGCTGGTGCAGGCGTTTCTGGCCGCGATGGCGTTGGCGGTGGTGGCCGGGAACCTCGGCCTGGTGTGGGTGGCGATCGAGGCCACCACGACGGTGACCGCGTTCCTGGTCGGGCACAAACGCTCCCGCGCAGCGGTGGAAGCCGCCTGGAAGTACGTGGTGGTCTGCTCGGTCGGGATCGCCTTGGCCCTGCTGGGGATCGTCGTGCTGTACGCCGCCGCCCGGCACGCCGGCCTGTCCGAATCCGCCGCGCTGAACTTCGACGAACTCGCCGGCCATGCCCACTCCCTGGACCGTCAGGCCACCCGCATGGCCGTCGCGCTGATCGTCCTGGGCTTCGGCGCCAAGGCCGGGCTCGCCCCGCTGCACTCCTGGCTGCCCGACGCCCACAGCCAAGCTCCGGCACCGGTGTCCGCACTGATGTCGGGGGTGCTGCTGTCGGTGTCGTTCTCGGTGATCCTGCGCACCAAGCAGATCGCCGACGCGGCGCTGGGCGCCGGGTTCGTCCGCACCCTGCTGCTCATCGTCGCCCTCGCCACCTTGGCGGTCGCGGCGCTGCTGCTGATCGGGCAGCGCGACTACAAACGGATGCTGGCGTACTCCTCCATGGAGCACATGGGCCTGATCGCCCTGGGCGCCGCGGTCGGCACCCCGCTGGCGCTGACCGCGGTGCTGCTGCACATCGTCGGCCACGGCCTGGGCAAGGCCGCGGCGTTCTGCGCGTCCGGGCAGATCCTGCACGAGGCCGGTACCAGTCGTATCGACGACGTCCGGGGCCTGGCCGCCCGCACACCGGTGCTGGCCGGGACCTTCGGTGCCGCGGTGCTGGTGCTGCTCGGGTTCCCGCCGTTCTCCCTGTTCGCCTCCGAGCTCGGCATCGCCCGCGCCGGGTTCGCCGCCGGCCTGGGCTGGCTGACCGCTGCGGGATTCGTGCTCATCCTGCTCGCCTTCGCCGCGATCGCCGCCCACACCGGACGAATGCTGCTCGGCGCGGACCCCCTGCAATCCAGTCCCACCGGCTCCGGCCCGGCGGCGCTGCGCCGTCAGGCGCCGCTGATCGCGGCCCTGGCCGTCGTCGCGTTCATCGGCGTCGCCGCCTGGCCGTTGTCGACCCTGCTGAACGCCGCCGCACCCCTGGCCGGCCGGTAGAGACCACGAGGACCGCCCCATGATGACCACGGATGTCGACGCCGCCGACCTGCTGCCCGCCGCACGCCGACTGCTGGACGCCGGCCACCGCCTCGCCCTGGTCGCCGCGCACCACGACCCGGACGGCGCCTTCCGCGCGGTCTACCTGTTCCTCGGCCCCGGTGACTCCCGTTCCGAGCTGACCGTGCACCTCGACGGCCGGCGCCCTCAGGTGCCCAGCCTGGCGGAAGTGTCGTTCCCCGCCGGGCGGTTCGAGCGCGAGATGCACGACCTTTTCGGCATCCGCCCGGTCGGGCATCCGCTGCCGCGCCGCCTGGTCCGCCACTACCACTGGCCGCGCAGATGGCATCCCATGCGCCGCGACGCCGGGCCGGCACCGGAGTTCGGGGAGCCTGAAGGGCCGTACCCGTTCCTGGAGGTCGCCGGCCCCGGCGTCTACGAGATCCCGGTCGGGCCGGTGCACGCCGGACTCATCGAGCCCGGGCACTTCCGCTTCTCCGTCGTCGGCGAGACGATCCTCACGCTCAAAGCCCGCCTGTGGTTCGTCCACAAAGGCATCGAGAAGCTCTTCGAAGGCCACCGGCCCGAGGACAAGCTCGCTCTCGCCGAGCGGATCAGCGGCGACACAGCGGTCGGGCATGCCCTGGCCTACTGCCGGGCTGTCGAGGACGCGCTCGGCATCCAGGTGCCCGCGCAGGCCGAAGCGATCCGGTCGGTCCTGCTCGAGCTGGAGCGGCTGTACAACCACATCGGCGACATCGGCGCACTGTGCAACGACGTCGGCCACGGCATCCTCAACCAGCACGCCGGCCGCATTCGCGAGCAACTGCTCCGGCTGAACGCCGAGACCACCGGTCATCGACTGCTGCGCGGCGGCGTCGTCGTCGGCGGCGCTCGGATCCTCACCCTCCCCGACGCCGACCGGCTGACGTCATTGGCCGATGACGTCGCCGAGGTCGTCCGTCTCGCCCTGAGCCACACCGTGGTCCGCGACCGGTTCACCGACACCGGCGTCCTCACCCTCGACCAAGCCCGCGACCTCGGCACCCTCGGCTACGTCGCCCGCGCCGCCGGCCTTGCCACCGACGCCCGCCACGACCACCCGGGCCCTGTTCCGGCCCCGCCGACAGCGCTGCGGACGGAAGGCGACGTCATGGCCCGCTTCGGCATCCGTGCCGAGGAATACCAGACCTCGACCGCCTCCATCAAAGAGCTGACCGGCACGCTCGACGGCCCCGCCCGGCAGCCCGGTAGCGCTCCGGCCCCCCGCAGCGGGTCCGGGATCGGCATCACCGAGGGCTGGCGCGGCACCATCGTCCACCGCGTCGAGATCGACCGCGACGGACGCCTCACCCGCGTCAAGGTCGTCGACCCGTCCTTCTTCAACTGGCCGGCGCTGCCGGTCGCGCTGCGCGGCGCGATCGTCCCGGACTTCCCGCTGGTCAACAAGAGCTTCAACCAGTCCTATGCGGGCAACGACTTGTAGACCGGCCAGCCTCGCCGACGCCGGCGGCCCGGCGGCCCGGCAGCCCGTCGGCGAGCCTGAAGCAGGCCGACGATTCGGCCGGCCGGGATCGCCGCAGAACAGCAGCGTCAGGCTTTGCGGACCACGCTGGACTTGAGCTGCATCGCGCCGAAGCCGTCGATCTTGCAGTCGATGTCGTGCCCGTCCGGGCCGCCGGGGTTCAGCCGGATGCCGCGAACCTTCGTACCCGCCTTGATCCCGGTCGGGTGGCCCTTGACCTTGAGCGCTTTGACCACGGTGACGTCGTCGCCGTCAGCCAGCACGTTGCCGACCGAGTCCCGGATGGCACCGTCGGGCACCGCGCCCGCGTCCCCGACCTCACCGGCGCCGGCCGCCCACTCGTGGCCGCACTCGGGGCAAACCAGCAGGGCACCCATCTCATAGGCATGGACGCTGGAGCATTCGGGGCACTGCGGCAGGGTCTCGTTCACCTGCGTGATCCTACCCGAGCGCACATGGCGAATTGATGATTCCTTCAATTGGATGCATGATGGTCGTCGCAGGTTCCGGGTCCGCCTCCCGACGGCTGTTTGAGGGTGCCAGGTGCCGGTGCCTGGCGGCCGGTCGCGCCTGTCGGGGGCGCGGTCGGCGTTGCCGACGCCCCGAGCGAGCAGGGATGAGAGTTGGTCGTGACGGTGACACAGGAGAATGCCGAGGCACTGGCCGCCCGGATCGTGCGGGCGCGGGCACGCTTGGCTGAAGCCGCTGCGACCGCGGACCTGCGGGGCATCGCCGCGTCGCTGGATGATCTGGAGCACGCTTACGGCCAGGCCCGCGAACTCGGTGTCGAGATCGCGCGGCCGAGCACGGACAGAGAAGAGACGCGACCGTGAAACCGATGACCGTACCCCTGTATCAGGCCAAGGCGGAGTTCTTCCGCATGCTCGGGCATCCGGTGCGCATCCGGGTTCTGGAGTTGCTGTCCGACGGGCCGATGCCGGTGCGCGAGCTGCTGGCGCAGATCGAGGTCGAGCGGTCCAATCTGTCCCAGCAGTTGGCGGTGCTGCGCCGCTCCGGCATCGTCGCCTCCGTGCGCGACGGCGACACCGTCGTCTATTCTCTGGCCGGCCCCGACGTCGTGGAACTGCTGCGCGCCGCCCGCCGCATCCTCACCGAGCTGATCACCGGCCAGCAGGACCTGCTGGCCGAACTGCGCGAAGCCGACGCGATGCCGAGCACCACCGAGTGACCACGAACGCCCTCGCCCACGCCGCCGTGGGCCGCCTCAGATCCGTCTTGCCCACTGCCGAAACCCTCGGCACGATGCGCCGCTCCCCGCGCCGCGACCTGGTGTCCGGTCTGACTGTCGCGGTCGTCGCGCTGCCGCTGGCCCTCGGGTTCGGCATCACCTCCGGCGCCGGGGCCCGGGCCGGGCTGGTCACCGCGATAGTGGCCGGCGCCCTCGCCGCGATCTTCGGCGGCTCGAACGTCCAGGTCAGCGGCCCCACCGGGGCGATGACCGTGGTCCTGGTGCCGATCGTCCACTCGTACGGCGTCGACGGCGTCATGACCGTCGGCCTGATGGCCGGGATCATCCTGGTGCTGCTGGCCCTGCTGCGCGCCGGCCGTGCCATGTCCTACGTCCCGGTGCCGGTGATCGAGGGGTTCACCCTCGGCATCGCCGCCGTGATCGGTCTCCAGCAGATCCCCGGCGCACTCGGGATCAAGACACCCTCCGGCGACAACCCGGCCGTGGTCGCCGCCAAGGCGGTCGGGGACTTCGCGAAGCACCCGCACGGGACTTCGATCGCGGTCGCCCTGGCGGTCGCCGCGCTCATGCTGGCCGGCGCCCGGTTGCGACCCGCGATCCCGTTCTCGCTGCTGGCTGTGGCCGCCGCGACCGCCGCGGTGTGGGGGCTGGGCCTGGCCACGGCGACCATCGGACACCTGCCCTCGGGCCTGTCCGCGCCGTCGGCCTCGTTCTTCGAGGCGTCCCATGTCAGCTCACTGCTGCCCTCAGCCCTGGCGGTGGCCGCTCTGGCCGCGCTGGAGTCGCTGATGTCGGCCTCGGCCGCCGACGCGATGAGCGTCTCCGAGCGGCACGACTCGGACCGCGAACTGTTCGGCCAGGGCCTGGCCAACATCGCCGCACCGCTGTTCGGCGGCGTGGCGGCGACCGGGGCGATCGCCCGCACCGCGGTCAACGTGCGCACCGGTGCCGTATCCCGGCTGTCCTCGCTGATACACGCCGCGGTGATCGCTGGAATCGTGTTCGCGGCGGCGCCGCTGGTCTCGCACATCCCACGCGCCGCCCTGGCCGGCGTGCTCATCGCCACCGCGATCCGCATGGTGGAAGTCGGCTCCATCAAGGCTCTGGCCAAGGCCGGCCGCGGCGAGGCCGCGATACTTTTCCTGACCGCGGCGGTCACCCTGGCGTCGACTCTGGTCAACGCGGTGATCGTGGGGATGATCGTGGCCGCGGTGGTCGCAGTGACCAAAGTGTCGAAGGCCGCGCGGCTGGAACAGGTGCCGCTGCACGCCGACCTGCCCCCGGCCGACCACCACGCCGAAGAGCAGGCGCTGCTCGGCGAGCACATCATCGCCTACCGCATCGACGGCCCGCTGCTCTTCGCCGCCGCCCACCGCTTCCTGCTGGAACTCACCGAGACCGCCGACGTGCGCGTGGTGATCCTGCGGATGTCGCGGGTCAGCGTCATCGACTCCTCAGGTGCCCGGGTCCTGGCCGACGCCATCGACAAGCTCACCAGGCGCGGCGTGCTGGTGCTCGTCTCCGGTGTCCGTCCCGAACACCACCGTCCGCTGGACGCCCTGGGCACCCTGGACGCCCTGCGCGAGGCGGGGCACGTGTTCACCACCACCCCACAAGCCATCGAGTTCGCTCACACCCGCCTGTCCGGGGCCGGGATCATTCCCGGACAGCGCGCCGACAGGCACGCCCAGGTGTGCTGATGAGCATCGACTTCGCACAGGTCCGTCTCGCGCCGCTGCTCCGCGCCGAAGCTCTGTATCTGCTCGGCGACATCAGCATCGGCTTCGTGATCTGCGCGAGGGGAGGGATGACAGCTCGCCAGGCCGGCTTCCACGCGCTCGAGCGTGGCGAGCTTGTCATCCTGACCGTCATGACCGCCGAACTGGAAGCGCTGATGGACAACGGCCTGCCGATCACCTACCTCGCCGAATCCGTCGACGAGACGACCGGCAAAGGCTGGTACGCCACCTTCACCGGTCCGGCCGAAGTCATCATCGACCCGCTGCTGCGACGGCACTACCAGAAGATCGTGCCCGGCTTCGAAGCCGGGCCGGGCACCCGCGTACTGCGGCTGCGCCCACAGCTCATCGACGGCCACCGCTTCCAGCGGCTGGCTGCCGGCCCATGACAGCTCGACCAGCAAGGAGGACGTGATGGGACGAGGCAGAGCGAAGGCCAAAGCGACAAAGGTCGCCCGCGAGCTCAAGTACACGAGCCCCGGAGGCGACCTCGCGCGGTTGCAAGCCGAACTGAGGGCGGCACGTGGCACCGAGGACCCCGCCTACCCTCCGGGCGCGCAGCAGGACGAAGACCTCGACGACCAGTAACGGGACACCCTCATCGGTTGCCGCGGGGCATCCTCGACCGACCAGCAAGGAAACCGACACCGTGCAGCTGCAGTGGCATTACGAGTCCCGCCCCGACCTGGGCATCCTGGCCCTGGCCGGAAGCCTCGGCGCCAAAGGCGCGCCCCGGCTGCACGGTGCGACCGGCTGGGCCCTCTACCACGGCGCCGGCCCACTGATCATGGACTTGGCCGCCGTGACCGAATGGACCACTCTCGGACAGGGCGAGATCATCCGCACCGCCCTGCGGCTGAGCGAAGCCGGGCGGACCCTGGAGATCGCCGCCGCTCCCGGCCCGGTTCCGGCTTTCATCTCCACCAGCGGCCAGCCCGCCATCACCGTCCATGCCGATCTGGCCGCCGCCCTGGCCGCACACGGAGCGCCGGCCGAGCCGACCGGAGAGTTCCGGGAGTGGCGAAGCGGAGGCTGGCCGCATCCGAACACCCGGTTCTGACAGCATCCTGTGATGGGCCGAGCGGTCGGCGGGGAGGCCGTGATGGACAAGCTGCTCATCATGGCGGTGGCACAGCCCCGCTGCGTCCTGGGCGACATCGCCGCCGTCCGCGCTTAAGTCATGCTCGGACACGCCTCCCGCACATGCTGCTGATGCACCCGCAGTTCCACGGTCTGATCGATGAACGCGTACTCCGACCCGGCAAGGCCAAGGGTTCTCGCAACCAAGTCCGGCAGCCGCGACACGGCGTGGTCACGGTACCCGGAGGTCCCGATCTGGATCAGCTGATATCAGGGCCATTCGGCCCTACCGTCGCATGGCGCTCCGCCCGGACGATCATTGCGGGGCATCGTGGTCCCTGAAACACGAGAGGCGAGAGTGGCACATGGTGGAACAACGGGCCAGCGTCCCCGAGCTGGCACAGCGGGAGCCCGCCGTCCTGCGCATCACCCAGGCCGTCGCCGGATACGACGTCCCCACCGACGGGCTCCGCATCCGGCTGTCCGACACCGGCGGACGCATCGTGGCCCAGGCCAACGCGCGCGCGGCCCGGCGCCCGATCCGCGTGCAGGTCGCCGCGGCCACCCTCGACCAGGCGGCCGACGACCTCGCCGAACGGCTGGGCCGCCGGATCCTGGAAGCCGCCGCCTGCTGGTCGGCGCGCCCCTGGCCGGATAGCGACGACGCCTCCGTCCCCTCCCGCCTGCCACCCGGCGAGCGTGCGATCAACCTCGGGCTCCTGGCCCGAATCAAGATCGTTCCGCTGGTGGCGTGCCCGCCGGAGGTCGCAGCGGCCGTCATGGACCTGATGGACTACCCAGCCCACCTGTTCATCGACGCCGACACCGGCCTGGACGCGATGGTGCACCGCTCCGGGCCGACCGGCTACCGCCTGACCCGTCTGCGCCCGGCCCCGCCACCGCCCGCGAATGCCATCCCGCTGACCGTCGACCCGCGACCGGCTCCCGCCCTGGAGCCGGAACAGGCCATGGCCCGCCTGGACGACACCGGCCTGGGACACCTGTTCTTCACCGACCCGGACAGCGGCCGCGGACAACTGCTCTACCGCCGCTTCGACACTCGTTACACACTCGTCAAGGACGCGGGATGACTTCGACCACTTCACCCGAGCTACCCGAAGAATCGGCCCCCACGGCGCCTCGGTCGATGGCCGAACTGGACCGCGACGAAGCCCTCGCCCTGCTCGGCAGCGTGAACATGGGCCGGATCGTGTTCACCCGCAACGCCCTGCCCGCGATCCGCCCGGTCAACCACGCCCTCGTCGACGGCCACCTCGTCATCCGCACCCACGAAAGTGCCGCTCTGACCCACGCCGTCGACGGCTCCGGAACCGTCGTCGCCTATGAAGCCGACATGATCGACCAGGAGACCCATCTGGGCTGGTCGGTCGTGGTCACCGGGTTCGCCCGCCTGGTGACCGACCCAGACCAGCTTGCCCGCTACGAGAAGCTTGTCGCCCCCTGGGTCGGCCGCGCTATGGAACACGCCGTCTTGATACGCCTCGACATGGTCAACGGCTTCCGCATGACCGACGCCGACGAAGGCCGTTCGAAGCGCACGGCGAAGCCGGAAGAAGGTCGCGCACCTGGTCGCCGCGTGGGTGCCGATTAGTTCATCCATGCAGGTCGGGCTGCGTACTCGTGCTGCCGAGGCGGCGTCCCGGTCGCGGCCGGCGGCGACGGTCGTGACGAGCGCCGCGTGCGCCGGAGTGAACGCCCGGCCGCCGACGCCGACCACCATCCGATCATGGACCGGCTGACTCTGTGGCGGGCCCCTGAGCGCGGCGTCCACCTGCGACTGCATGTCTCGCCGGGGACCAACGAGCTGATTCCGCACGACCACAAGTACTCGTTCACCACCGGCTGGGCCAGCTGCTCGACATACCGGTCACCCACCTCGACACGGTCCGCCGGCGCGCCGGCCGGCGGAAGATCGAGAAGACCGAGTGGGAAACCCGGCACACCGCACTGACCGAGGCCCCGGACTCGATCATCGACGGCGACTCCTCCAGCACCCTGCACGAGCGGCACGCCGAGGTCGCCCGCGCAGCGGCTGAGTTCGTGCCGAGCTCTTGACGGCAGCCTCGGAGTGATGCAATATCACACATCACACGCCGCGCCCGTTCCACTCTCCGGCGAGAAGTGCCTGGTCACGAGCCGGCTCCCGGCTCGCCGTAGGCATGTCTCGGCTGATCTCCTCGCTTCACAGCAGACCCCGCAATGCAGTGCCTCGTTCGCAATGCCTCGCACAGGAGCTCCCCTCGTGAAGACACACCCCACCACCCCCGCCGCCTCACCCCTCGCCGTCCGAACCCCGTCTCATGCCGCAACGCTGGCCGCGATCCTCACGGCGGTCGCCGTGTCCACGACCGGTTGCGGCGGTCTGCTCGACAGCAGCAGCAAGGGAGGCAGCAGCAAGGGCCCGATCATCCTGGGCATGGACATCCCCCTTTCGGGCAGCAGCGCCGACATCGGCCCTTACATGCGCAACGGTGCGCAGCTCGCGGTGGACGAGATCAACGCCTCCGGCGGCGTTCTCGGCCGGAAGCTGCAGCTCCAGACGGAAGATGACGCCTGCGACCCGAAGACCGCAGTCGCCGCGGCCAACAAGCTTGTCGCGGCCGGCGCGAGCGTCTCCGTGGGCGGCTACTGCTCGGGGGCGACCCTGCCCACACTGCCGATCTTCGACAAGCAGAAGATCCCCATGGTCATTCCAGCCGCCAACTCCAACCAGCTCGTCGCCCAGCACCTGAAGCACGTCTTCCTGATCAACGGCACCGGCAAGCAACAGGCCGCCGCCGCCGTCGCCTGGTTGGCCAAGGACGGGGCGAAGAGTGTCGCCGTCATGGACGACAACACCAGCTACTCCAAGGACATCGCCGACCTCACCTATGCCCAGCTGGGTACGGCGGGCGCCCCGAGCAAGGCCACCGAAGAGGCCGTCAACCCGGGCGAGAGCGACTACAGCCCCAATGTCACCAGTGTCCTGAAGTCGAACCCTGACTACATCTACTGGACCGGCTACTACCAAGAAGGCGGTCTGCTCATCCGCCAGTTCCGTCAGGCCGGCTACAAGGGGAAGTTCCTTGTCGCCGACGGCTCGGTCGACCGGAAACTGGTCGAGATCGCGGGTGGCTCCGGCGGCGAGGGCGTCTACGCCACCATGACGCAGACGCCGCAGACCACTCCGGGCGCCGAGAACTGGATCGCCTCGTACAAGCAGAAGTTCGGCGCCGAACCCGGCCCCTACTCCACCCAGTCCTACGACGCCGTCCGAGTCGCCGCCGAGGCCATCAAGGCGGCGGGCAGCACCGACGGGGACAAGGTCACCGCCTCGCTCGAGGGCCTGAACGGCTTCCAGACCTTCGCCGGTCCGCTGAAGTTCACCTCTGACCACACGCTGAGCAACGGCGGCTTCGTGATACTCACCGTCAAGAACGGCGATTTCGCCCTGCAGGACTCCCTCAACTAGGCCGGGAGTCCGCATGGCACAGCTCATCTGGAACGGGTTGTTCGTCGGCTCGTTCTACGCCCTGGTCGCCCTCGGCTACAGCATGGTCTACGGGATCATCAAGCTGCTCAACTTCGCCCACGGCGATCTCTACATGCTCGGAGCGTTCGCCGGGTACGCGATGCTCAGCACACTGGGAGGAGCCGTCCCCGGCGGGTCGCTGATCGCACTGTTCCTCGTGCTCGCGCTGACGATGCTGGCGACCGGTTTGAGCGGCGTGGTGCTGGAGCGAGTGGCCTATCGGCCGCTGCGCGGAGCGCCGCGGCTGTC
This sequence comes from Catenulispora subtropica, assembly GCF_039531675.1. NCBI lineage: Bacteria > Bacillati > Actinomycetota > Actinomycetes > Catenulisporales > Catenulisporaceae > Catenulispora > Catenulispora subtropica. The sequence goes on along the minus strand of NZ_BAAAQM010000010.1, from coordinate 104,899 downwards.
GCTGCTGATCACCGCGGTGGGCGCGTCGTTCGCGCTGGAATACGGCGTGAGACTGGCCGCGGGCCCCGACCCGCGGGTCTATCCGGTTCGTCTCGACGGGACCAGCATGTCGGTGCTCGGCGTGCGGGCCACTGTTCAGCAACTCGTCCTCATGGCTGTGGCCGCCGGGCTGATGCTGGCGCTGAACGCCATGGTGATGCACAGCCGCCAGGGCCGGGCGATGCGGGCCATCGCCCTCGATCCGAAGGCGTGCCTGCTCATGGGCATCGACGTCGATGCGGTCGTCTCCCGCACCTTCTTCATCGGGTCGGCCCTGGCGGGGGCCGCCGGGGTCATGTCCGGCGCCTACTACGGGAAGATCGACTTCCTGATGGGCTTCATCATCGGCCTCAAGGCGTTCACCGCGGCCGTCATCGGCGGGATCGGCAACATGAAGGGCACCATGCTCGGCGGCCTGGTCCTCGGTCTGCTGGAGTCCTTCAGCACCGACTGGTTCGGAGGCCAATGGCGGGACGTGTTCGCTTTCGGATTCCTCATCCTGTTCCTGACCGTGCGGCCGACGGGCCTGCTCGGCGAGCGTGTAACGGAGCGAGTGTGATGGCGGCCCTCCAGAAGCCACGAGTCGTTGCACGACTGCTGCAGAGTCGAAGGATCGGCTGGAGCGGCCTGGCCGTCGGCCTGCTCGCCCCGTTCGTGACCGCCACTCCGTACGCGCTGAACGTGATGACCAGCGCGGCCGTCTTCGTGATGCTCACAGTCGGCCTGAACATCGTCGTCGGCTACTGCGGACTGCTCGACCTCGGCTTCGCCGCCTTCCTCGCCGTCGGCGCGTACGTCGGCGGAGTACTCGCGACACGGCTGGAGATCCCGCTCGTGGCCACCGTGCCGGCCGTCATCTTGGCGACCGTGGTGGCCGGAGTGGTGATCGGAGGCCCGACGCTGCGGCTGCGCAGCGACTATCTGGCGATCGTGACCCTCGGCTTCGGCGAGATCATCCGGATCGTCGCGAACAACCTGGACATCACCGGCGGCCCCTCGGGCATCTACGGCATCCCCGGTCTGTTCGGCGACACCTTGTCCGACCCGGTCGTCTTCTACTACACCGTGCTGGCGATCGTCTCGCTCGCGGTGCTGTTCTCGGCCCGACTCGGCACCTCCCGGATCGGCCGTGCCTGGCGGTTCGTCCGCGAGGACGAGGACGCGGCCGAGGCCAGCGGGATCAACACGTACCGGGTCAAGCTGGCCGCCTACGTCGCGGGAGCCGTCTGGGGTGGACTGTCGGGCGTGTTGTTCGCCGCCCAGCTGTCGGCGATCTCCCCGGCCAGCTTCACCTTCCTCCAGTCCGCCCTCGTCCTGATGGCGGTCGTGCTCGGCGGTATGGGCTCCACCCGTGGCGTGGTGGTCGGCGCAGTCGTCATCAGCCTGCTGCCGGAGGTGCTGCGGGATCTGGCCGACTACCGCTTCTTCGTCTTCGGCGTGCTCCTCATCGTCATGATGCTGCTCCGTCCGCAGGGTCTGTGGCCGCATCGCTCGCGCGAACCCGACGACACGGTGGCACGGAGTTCGGGCGATGTCCGCGACCTGCCGGCGAAGGCGGAAGCATGATTCTCGAGGTCAAGGATCTGCAGCTGGACTTCGGCGGTGTCCGGGCCGTCGACGGCCTCGGCTTCTCGGTCGGCGAGAGCGAGATCGTGTCGGTGATCGGCCCCAACGGTGCGGGCAAGACCTCGGCTTTCAACTGCGCAAGCGGGTTCTACAAGCCGACCGCCGGCTCCATCCGGCTGGCGGGTGAGCAGGTGGCGGGTCTACGCCCGTCGGCGATCGCCGCCCGAGGGCTGGCTCGGACCTTCCAGAATCTGCGCTTGTTCGGCGATTTGTCAGTGCTGGACAACGTGCGGGCGGGTACTCATCTGTGGCTGAGGCAGAGTGCCCTGGACGCCTTGCTGCACACCCCCCGCTACCGGCGCAGCGAGCGGGAGAGCAGCGATGAGGCCCACAAATGGCTGGACTTCGTCGGGCTCCGCGGGGATCGCGCAGGGCTCGCGCGCCACCTGCCGTATGGCGAACAACGCCGGGTGGAGATAGCCCGTGCCCTGGCCCGGCGACCGAAGCTGCTGCTCCTGGACGAGCCGGCGGCCGGGCTCAACCGCGGCGAGAAGACCGAACTGCTCGCCCTGATCCGCCGGATCCGGGACCTGGGCGTGGCCATCGCGCTCATCGAACACGACATGAGCCTGGTCATGGAGGTGTCCGAACGGGTGATCGTGCTGAACTTCGGCAAGGAGATCGCGGACGGCACGCCGGAGGACGTCCGGCGCGACCCCGCCGTCATCGAGGCCTATCTCGGCAGGGACGCCGCCGACGCCGAAATACACGCGGCGCGTACCGAACTCGCCGGGGAGGGGGCCCAGCATGCTTGAGATCCGCGGACTGGACGTCAAGTACGGAGGGGTGCACGCGTTGCGCGGGCTCGATCTCACGGTGGGTGAGGGGGAGATCGTCGCCCTGCTCGGCAACAACGGAGCCGGCAAGACCACCACGCTGTCAGCGGTGTCCGGACTGGTGAGACCCACCGGGGGCCGGATCGTGTGCAGGAGCCAGGACATCACGAGGATGGCCCCGCCGAAGATCGTCGCCGCCGGAGTGGTGCACGTCCCCGAGGGACGGCGCGTCTTCAGCACCTTGACCGTGCACGAGAACCTGCTCATCGGCGGATATCTGGTCCGTGACGGTGCCGAACTCGCGCGTCGGATCGACGGGATCTACGAACTGCTGCCGCGGCTGGACGAACGGCGGGCGCAGCAGGGCGGGACGCTCTCCGGCGGCGAGCAGCAGATGCTCGCGATCGCTCGGGCCCTGGTCGCCCGCCCCGATCTGCTCATGCTGGACGAACCCTCGATGGGCCTGGCACCGATCATGGTCGCCGCGGTGATGGAGGTGATCAGGGACATCAACCGCGGCGGCACGGCGGTGCTGCTCGTCGAACAGAACGCCACGGCCGCGCTGAAGATCGCCCACCGGGGATATGTGATCGAGAACGGGGAGAAGACGCTGGAAGGCACGGCGGCCGAGCTGTCGATCGACACCCGCGTCGTCGAGGCCTACCTGGGCGGGGCCGCGTGAGCCGCGCCGGAGCGCGCGTCGCGCGGAGCCGCCCGGCTCCGGCGCGGCGCGGCTGTGACGCCCCGACTCGGGTGAACCGGAATCGACCGACGTGATCACCCCCGGCTGGTTCGCAACGGTGCCACGCGGGCGTCTCGGGCGAGTTCCTCGCGCAGCCGAGTGGCGGCCTGTTCTGGTGGGACCGGATTGACGGCGATGCCGGTACCGAGCTCGAACCCGGCGGGGGCCACCAGGCGGGGCACGAGTCGCAGGTGCCAGGCGAAGTAGGCGGTGCTCTCCTCTCCGTTGGGCGCGTTGATCAGGACGTAGTTGTAGGGCACGTCGCCGAGCAGGGAACGGAGGGCAGCCAGCAGTCGGCGCAGGATCGCGGCGGTCTCGTCGAGGACATCGTCGGTTATGTCGGCGAATGACGCCTGGTGCTGAAAGGGCAGGATCCAGGTTTCGAACGGGGCGGTGGCGGCGTAGGGGGCCAGGGCTGCGACGTGGTCGCCGACGGCCACGACCCGTCTGCCATCGGCGAGTTCGGCGTTGGTGAGGTCGGTGTACAGGCAGCTTCCGTGGTCGTCGTAGTGGGCGCGGGCGACGTCGAAGAGCCGCCGCTGGCGCAGCGGCACGACCGGGGTGGCGACGATCTGGGAGTGAGGATGAGGGAGGGAGGTTCCGGCTGCCGCGCCGTGGTTGCGGAAGGGCAGGACGAGCCCCGGCCGGCGTGCACGCAGGACGAGGGTGCGGGCGCGGTAGGCGCGCAGCACGTCCGCGACCGCTTCATCGTCGCCGTCGGCCAGGTCCCAGTCGTGGTCGGGGGATTCGACGACGACCTCGTGGCCGCCGACCCCGTCGACCGAGATGTACGCACCTGTGGTGCGGTGCTGCGCGGGCTGGTCGCTGGGAGCCAGGACGGGATAGCGGTTGGGGACGACGCGCACCTTCCAAGGACGTGTCGGGTCGGTGGGCCACCGCCATAGTTCACCCGGGGTCTGCTGCTCGCGGCCGGGGCAGAAGGGGCAGTCCGGGTCGGCGGCGAGCGCGGTGTGGCGGGGGCGGTCGGCACGGTCGGGGGCGATGACCACCCAGGAACGGGTGAAGGGGTCACGCCGCAGTTCAGGCATGGCGATCTCCCCGGCTCAGCCGGTTCGGGCGACCGCGCGCAGGAACAGCTCCGGTTCGGCGGCGAACTGCCGGACGCAGGATGGCGAGCAGAAATAGAACGTTCGATCACCGTGGTGGAACAGGTGGGCACCGGAGGCGTCGATGCGCATGCCGCATACGGGGTCGCGAACCTCGCCACCGGTACCCGATCCGGAGGTCAGCGCGATGGGGGCGGCGGGCTGCTGACCCAACAGGCTGGCGATCAGGCGCAATTCGTCACTGATCAGACGGGGCAGCAGGAAGCGCTCCCGGACCAGTTCGGTACCGGCGGCGGCGAGCCGATCGCCGGCCTCGGGGTCGGCCAGCAGGCCCAGCACGGCCTCGGCGCACTCGTCGATGGAGTCGACCAGATATCCACCGGTGCCGTCCGGCAGTTGCAGGGGGATCCCCCCGGCCCGCCCGGCGACCACGGGGGTGCCCTTCCACACGGCTTCCGAGACGACCAGGCCGAAGCCCTCCCGCAAGGATTTCTGGATGACGACGTCGGCATGGCGCTGGAAGGCGTTGACCTCGATGTTGCCCGCGCCCGTGAGGTTGGTGAACAAGGAGATGTCGGGGTCGTCAGCGGCCGCGGAGGTGATCTGACGGTGGACCTTCCAGCCCTGGGGGTCGTCCAGAGCCATCGAACCGACCAAAGCCAACTGCACAGCGGGAACGCGTTGTTTGACGGTCCGGTAGGCGGCGATGACGCCGAGCGGGTCCTTCCAGGGATCGAACCGGGAAACCTGGACGAGCAGCGGCCGGGCGGTGTCCACGCCGATCCACTCGAGCACGCTGGTGGCGAGGCCGTCGTCGATGGGCATGTTCTTCGGGCTGAGCGGGTCGATCGCAGGCGGGATGATCTCGATCCGGTTTATCGGGGCATCGGGCGGGGCGAAACTGCCGAGGGTGAAGACAGCGGCGTCGAAGTCGTCGAGCAGCGGCCGAAGCCGCTGCCACACCTGGGGGTTGGCCTGTGAGCTGTCGACATGGCAGCGCCACACCCAGACCGAATCTCCACGACCGCGGATATGCGGCAGGGCGAGTGGCTGCGGGTCGTGGACGACCACGACGTCGTAGGATTCCTCGAGTTGAGCGGCGACCGCGTTCGAGGTGGCCTCATAGGCTTGCCACTCCTCCTTGGTCACGCCACGAGGGTCGCCCTGGAGCGCGTTGTGGATGGTTTTGGTGATCGCGAAGAAGGCATCCCCTGCTGCGATCGTCTTCCAGTCGGCCACCACTCCCAGGTCGCGGAGGACGGGCACCTCGGAGCGGAGGATCTCCGCCACTCCGCCTCCGTAGCCGGTGGCGTTGACGTGCAGGACCCGCACGCCGCTCAACGGCGCGGCCGTCGCCCGCAATTCCTCGATAACCGCGCTTCCCATGAACTGGCTGTAGGAGTCCAGGCTGCGACTGCCGACGTCTACGCTCTGCAGCATCGTCCTTCACCTCACGAAGATCTCCCCCTCACCATCCTTACCCCTATCCCCGCTCCAGGTAGGGCTCATCGGCACCTGGCATAGGGCCGTTCGGCCCCCTATGCCAAGACCATCGAAAAGCACCGGTGGCGGGAGGAGCCCCTGATCCTCTACGAAGTGCTGATGGTCCACGTTTACAGTGATCGTTCGCGTACGATGCGCGCGATGTCGATACGCCGCAGAGTCCGAAGAACTGGGGTCTGGGCGACCAGTGCGGCGACGAGAATGCCGAGGGCCGCGAGGACAGGCGTCCGGGTCTGCATCTGTAGTGACCAGTGGTAGCCCTGCGTCTGGTAGGTAGCCATGAGCCAGCGTGCCAGTAGTGTCCCGGTCGCGAGGCCGACGGGGATGCCGATCGCCACCAGGACGAGGTTCTCGGCAGCGATGAGCCTGGCGAGCATTCCCGGGGCCATGCCGGCGGCACGCAGGGTTCCCAGCTCGACGGCTCGTTCGGCGACGTTCGCGGACATCGCGTTGAACAGCATGGCTGCCGCCATGGCCGCGGCGAACAACAGCATGATGCCGACCAGGGTGTCGTACAAGGAGAAGGCATCGCGCATCGCTGAAGCCAGCGCCTTGGTGTCCAGATATGCCTGGACTCCTGGTAGTACAGAGATTCTTTGCCGTGCTGCATCACGGTCGGCGCCCGGCCGCAGTTGCAGAAGCACCCCTGTCGCGCTGGGCTCGCCGAGCGATTGATCGAGGTGCTCGAGCGACATGTAGGCGACAGCGCTCATGGGTTCATCGACGTAGCCCGCGACCGGTTCCGTCAGACTGCGTCCGGTCTCGGCAAAGGTGATCGTCACGGGGTCTGCGGGGTTCAGGCGCAGCGTGTCCTTCAGGCCTCGGCTCAGCAGGACGCCACGTGCGGGTAGCTGTGCCGTGCCGTGAGAAGTCGGGAACTGGTGCATCGTGGTGTCGGTCGGCAGCGCCATGAGCAAAGTGTCGAAACGCCGATTCCCGTTCGTCAGGCTGACGTCCAAGCGAGCGTAGGGTTCGGCGGCTCGCACAGCGGGGTCAGTCCTGACCTCGGCTAGGACGCTCGCTGCTCGGCCGGGTGTGGTGCTCACCTCGGCGCTTTGCCGTTGGATCGTTCCGAACTGTCGGTCGACCACGGAGGAGACGGTGTCCCGCAGCCCGGCGAACACGAGCACCAAGGTCAATGACACGGCAACACCGCTCACTGTGAGGATGGAGCGTTTTCTGTTGCGCGTGGTGCTTCGCACCACCATGCGCCAGCGCGCGCGTATTCTCCGCAGTGGCGGAATCGCGCGCTCGACGAGCGAAAACCGACCGCTACCACTGGGTGGTGCCGTGCTCATCGCCTCGGCCGGACTGGTCCTGGCCGCCGCCCGCGCCGGGGCCCACGCGGCCAACGAGGCCGCTGTAAGCGCGGCGCCGGCCCCGATCACCAGCGTCCAGGGGTGGAGTTCGGTGACGTGCAACGGCAAGCCGAGCGCGGAGGTGTACTGCGTGGTGAACCAATCCCCGAAGAAATATCCGCCGACAAGGCCGGGCACCACTCCAGCCGCTCCCGCGACCAGCCCGTACCCGAGGTAGTGCCGGCGCAAAGTGTGCGGGGAAAGACCATTGGCCGTGAGCGTGCCGATGACGGCACGCTGGGCGGCGACCAGCCGGGAGAGCAGGACGTAGGTGCCGACGACTGCTGCGGCCAGGAACAGGCAGGGCAGGAGGGTGGCGAAGGTGCCGATCGACTTCACATCCTCATCGAGAGCATGGAAAGACGGCTGGTCGGCGCGGACGGCCGACGGCAGGCCGCGTGCCGCGGCCAGGTTCTGAGTCCCCGCGACGAGATTTGCTGCGGCACCGCGGTCTTCCGCATAGACAGCGAGCTGCTCGACAGGTGCTGTGCTCACAGAACTGACAGTGGTCTCCGGCGCGAACAACACGCCGAAGTAGTCCGGTGTCGTCATGACTTCCTGCGCGGACCGGGCCGGCCAGAAGTACTCGGTGGACAGCCCGGTCCCCGAGACGGTGAAGTCCTGCCAGCCGTACGGTCCGAGCAGCCCGACTTTCTGGCCCACCCGCAGGTGGAAGTGGTCGGCCAGGTGCTGTTCGACGAGCACTTCCCCGGGCCCGGGCAGCCGGCCCGATCGGAGCGCCAGGCGGGCGACGGCCGGCTGGGCACCGTCGGGGACGCCGACCACGCGCCCCAGCAGAGTGCGGTCGCCGATGCGCAGGCCCGTCTCCGCCTCGTGGCGGACCTGCGTGACGGGGTGCCCGGGCAGCGCTGCCACGTCGCCGGCCAGTGCTGACGCACCCGGTCCGGTGATGACGACGTCGGGCAGGCGCTGCTCGGCATAGGCCCGGTCGAACGAGCCGGCCAGGTTGCGATAGGCGTCGAAGGCCGCGACGAACACGCACACACCCAACGCGATGACGAGCGCGACCGCCGTGAACTGCCATCGCTGCCGCCACACGTCGCGGCGCAGTTTGGCGCGGAAGACGCGGCTCATCCGGTATCACCACCACAGATCGGCAGCTTCGACTGGAGAATCCACCTTCTGCTCCCTCGAGACCGCCCCGGAGTGGAGCCATACGACATGGTCGGCCATATCGGCGATCGCCGAGTTGTGGGTGACGACGATGACGGTGTGGTGTCCTTCCCGGGCCAGTGCGCGCAGCACGCCCAGCACCTGACGGCCGGTGTTCAGGTCCAGGCTCCCGGTCGGCTCGTCGCACAGCAGCAGCGGAGGTTCCTTGACGATCGCACGGGCGATCGCAACCCTCTGCTGCTGGCCTCCGGACAGCTGCCCCGGGAACCGGTCCGCGGCCTCGGCCATGCCGACGCCGGCCAGAGCCGCGCGACTCCTGGCTCGCGCGTTCGGACCGGTCAGCTCCGCGATGATCTCCACGTTTTCCAGCGCGGTGAGAGACGGCACCAGATTGAAGAACTGGAAGACGAATCCGACGCGGGTTCGACGGTAGTCGGTGCGCGCCGACTCGCTCAACGCCGCGATGTCGGCGCCGGCCACCTCGATCCGGCCCGAGCTGGGCCTCTCGATCCCGCCGACGAGGTTGAGCAGTGTGGTCTTGCCCGAGCCCGAAGGGCCCAGCAGCACGACGAACTCACCCGGCCACACCTCCAGCCGGACGTTCTTCAGAGCGTGGACAGTGGAGGCGCCGCTTCCATAGGTCTTACCGAGCGACTCCAGCCGCACCGCCGGCCGGCCCGACTTGGCCGCCTCCTCGGCGACCGCCGCCAAGTCGGGCTCGTCGTTGCGTGCTCTGGACCACATCTTCGACTCTTCCTCCCTCCTGAGCTTGAATCCAGTCCTGACCTCGCCTGGTGGCGAGGTCGCGTTGTCAGCCGTGCGGGACGACGGCGACCGGGCAGTGGGCGTGATGGAGAAGTGTCGTGGCGACCGGCCCGATGCGCAGTCCGGCATGCTCGCCATGGCGCCGGTGAGCCCCCACCACGACGAGGTCCGCGCGGCTGGACTCCTCGGTCAGGACTTTCCCGGTCGTTCCGGCGACGACCTGGTGCGAAGTCTTGATCTCAGGGTGCTGAGCGTGAGCGTGGAGGACGGCAACGGTCAGGCGCTCCTCGATGTCGGCGGCGACCTCCGCCGAACTCTTCATGAGACCGGCAGCCACCAGGTTCTGCTCCATGACCCACCGTTCCTCGTCCTCGGACACATACACCGCGACGAGGTCGACGTGCCGGTATGCGGCCTCATCGGAGGCGAAGGCGAGGACGTCAGCGCAGCCGGGTTCGTCGATGTCCAAGGCCGCCACGACACGGTCGTAAGCAGCCGCACCGTCACGTCCATCGCCGCCGGCGACGATCACGGGACACGAAGCACCGCCCAGCACCCGGATGGACACCGATCCCAACAGCAGGCCGGCGAACCCGCCGCGCCCGCGGTTGCCGACTACCAGGAGTGCGGCCTCTTTACCGGCGGTTAGCAGGACGTGGGCTGCCGGTCCCGCCTCGGCGACGGGACGCGCTTCCAGGTCGGGGTACCTGGCCCGGACGTAATCCACACCCTCTTCGGCGATCTTCTTGGCGGCCTTGTCGTAAACGTCTTGCAGCCTGGGCGGCGTGAAGAACATGGGAGTGGTCGGTCGCGCGTAGTGATAGGCGTGCACGACGGTCAAGACGGCGTGCCGCAAGCTGGCTTCCCGACCCGCCACCAGCAACGCCTGCTGGCTGGGCGCGGACCGGTCATAACCAACGACCACTGTGCTGTTCACGCTTCCCACCTGGCTGCTTCACGCTGCGACGGTTCGCCGATCTGGTTTCCTTGCCTCCTTTCAGGCTCCCGCTTGGACGAACCTGGAAGCAGGGCCGGACGGCCTGGTCGCTCACGGGTACTTCGGCCCCGGGAGCTTGACCGTTCAAGGACCTGCTCGGCCCATCAGCCCATCGGCCCATCGAGCGGTCGGTCCAGAGGAAGGGCCGAGTGGCCCGGGACTCCGGGGTTCGAAGACATGACACCCGAAAGCGCCCGCGGGTACAGGTTCGTCACCACCGACGCCTGTCGGGGTGAGAACACCCTCAATGGACCACCACGACGGGGCAAGCTGCGCGGTGAGCACACTCGCGGCTGACGGAACCCAGCACGAGCCCCGCGAATCCGCCCCGGCCATGGGAACCGACGACGAGCAGATCGGCGTCCTTCGCCGCGTCCAGCAGAACCCGGACCGGGGCTCCGTGCACTACATGCATGCTGACCGCCGGATCTTTCGGATCTCCGCCCGCATCGGTCACCGCCGTCGCCAGTTCGTTGAGCGCGGACTGCTCCAAGGAAGGCACATGCGGAAGCAGATCATCCTCAGCGCGACCGTCGGCTGTCGCGGCCGCGGCCGAGGCGAAAGGAAACTCCCACGCGGAAACCACGCGCAACGTGGTGCCGCGGAGGCGGGCTTCCTCGATCGCCCACCGCAGCGCGTGCAGGGATGAGGATGAATCATCTACGCCGACGACGATGCCAGCCACGGTGTGTCTCCTTCGGTCGGTTCACACATCAAAGCCTGTCTTCGAAGGCTCGGCGGGGAAAGGGCTTGTCGTACTCACACCCGACGGGTCGAACATCCCTGGAGGTGTGGGCCGTTGGGCCCTACCGCCTACATATTCGATGCATGACATCGACGGTAGAAGCGGCATCGGACGGCCCTCGGTTCGGCGCCTCCACGCCGAGGTATCGGCGAACCGGCCTTCAGAAGAGAGCATCGGTGACGAACGCCACGGAGACGGCGCCGTAGGAGGATCTGGCCTTGCTCTGGTGGTAGCTCAGGCGGTGCGCAAGACCGCGGTCGGCCGCGGCTGCCTGGCATGTGTGGGGGCGGCGGGTCGGCCGGTTGTGGTGTGGACGACGTCGGCGAGGCTGGCGGCGATGGTGGTCCAGCGCAGGCGGTCGCCGGTGCGGCGGGCGGCGGCGGTGGCCGCTGCCAGGCGTCCGGGCTCAGTCAGCATGGTGCGCAGCGCGCTGGTGAAGGCGTCGTCGTCGCCGGGCGGGACGGTGATGCCGGCTCCGTCGGCGAGCATGTCGCGCGCGTAGTGGTAGTCGGTGGACACCGCGGGGACGCCTGCGGCCAGGGCGAAGGTCAGGGCTCCGGAGCTGACCTGTTCGACCGAGCGGTAGGGGGTCAGGAACACGGTGCTGGCCTGAAGGACGGCGGCGATCTCGGTGTCGGTGAGGAAGTGGTCGAGCAGAACGATGCGGTCGGCCACGCCGAGGTCGTCGGCCAGGGCTGTCAGGGTGTGCCGGTAGTCCTGGCCGTGGTGGCGGGCGACCTCGGGGTGGGTGGCCCCGGCGATGAGGTAGCGCAGATCGGGCAGTTCGGCCGCCAGGCGGGCGACGGCGGTGATGGCGGTCTCCAGGCCCTTGTTCGGGGAGATCAGGCCGAAGGTGCTGGCCACGGTCGCCCCTTGCAGCCCGGCCAGGGCGGCGGCGACCTCGGGCCGCGGGTTCCGGCCGGTCCGCCGGGCGGCGGGGTAGAGGATGTCGGGGGCGCCGTGGCCGATGACGTGGATGCGGCCGGGGGCGGCGATGCCGGCTGTGACGGCCAGGCGGTGGGCGGTGGGGGTGAACACGGTCACGGCCGCGGCGCCGCCGCACAGCTGCCGCAGCACCCGCGCCTGCCCTGGGGTCGGCTGAGAGACGACCGTGTGCAGGGTGGTCAGGTACGGGATGCCGACGGCGGTCAAGGCGGCGGCGAAGTCCAGGATCCAGGCGCCGTCCGGGCCGCCGAAGATCCCGAACTCGTGCTGGATCAGGACCGCGGCCACGCCTTCGGCGGCCAGCCGGCGGGCGGCGGCCGGATAGTCCTCGGGGTCGTCCTGGTCGATGACCGCGTGCACCTCGGGGCCGTACGCCTGCCGGTCCCGGTCCACCGCGACCACCACCACTTCCAGGTCCGGTGCGGCGGCCGACAGGCCGTGGCGCAGGTCGGCGGTGAAGGTGGCGATGCCGCAGGCCCGCGGCGGATAGGTGGACACGATCGCGATCTTGCGGCGGGGCCGGGTCGGCGTTTGGGCCGGGGTCAGGATGGCCGGGCGGTGGGGAAAGCTGTGCGGCATGCGATTGGCTCCTTCATCCGGGCGCCCGGGGTGTGCGGGTCTCGGCCGGACACACCGGGCGCCGATGGGACGCGGGGTCAGTCGTGCAGGCGGATCGTGGGCCCGACGCGGATGTGCGGGCCCGACGGCGGTGGGGTCCGGGCGTGGACGACGGTCGGCCCGGCGATCAGCGGGGCCCCGCCGTGGTCGGGTCCGCCGTCAGGGTCGTGCGGGTCCGGGCCGGGCCCGGCGGCGGTGCCGGCGGTCCGGGCGCGGTCGTAGGCGGCGCGTTTGGCCGGGTCGTTCAGGACCCGCCAGGCGGTCACCACCTGCGTCAGGCGTTCGGGGCGGGACTCGTGCCCGGTGGCTGCGGCGTCGGGGTGCAGGGTGCGGGCCAGCTGCCGGAAGGCGGCTTTGATCTGCTCGGCGTCGGCATCGGCGGCAACGCCGAGGATCGCGTAGAAGTCGGGGTCCATCATCGCTCCGGCCGGTCTGCCGGTGGCCGCCGGAGGGGGCGGCCGCCGGAGACGGTGGGGGTGACGTGCATGCGGCACGCCGCACGGGTCAGGCGTTGATCGCCTTCTTGTCCCCGGATGCGGTGATCTCGACCTTGCGCGGCTTGGCCTTCTCGGCGACCGGGATGCGAAGGGTCAGCACGCCGGCGTCGTAGTCGGCCTTGATGTTGTCGGCGTCCAGGGTGTCGCCGAGGAACAGCTGGCGGGAGAACACGCCCAGGGGCCGCTCGGAGATCTCGACCTTGGTCTCGCCGGTCGCGGTGGGGCGGCGTTCGGCCTTCACCGTGAGGACGTTGCGCTCGATGTCGACGTCGATGGCGTCCAGGGACACGCCGGGCAGGTCGAAGCAGACCACGAACTCGTCACCCTCGCGCCAGGCGTCGAGCGGCATCGGGTTGGGGCGGGTCCAGGTGCCCGCGGCGGTGGTCCCGAGAAGCTGGGCGGCGATGCGGTCCAGGTCACGGAACGGGTCGGTGCGCATCAACATGGGGGTCACCTCCAGATGTGTGGTCGACCGTCGGGGGTCGACTCGCTGACACCCACCGGTATAGCATGTCATCGGAACGACGACAAGTGATGGCGTCGCCGAGGAGATGACGCGATGGAGAAGATGCCGATAACCCAGGTCGCACCCGGTGAAGCCGGGTTCGACACCGGCGCCGCTCTGGGACAGATCACCGCCGCGATGCACGCGATGCACGCCATGCACGCCCCCGCCGTCGAGCCGGGAGTCCCGGCGCCGGCGGCGTTGAACGCGAACCAGGTGCTGGCCGCCTTGACACTGCTGCGCGAGCTGCGCACCGAGATAGCCGGCTGGGAGCCGCAGCTGATCGAGGCCGCCCGCGCCCTGAACACCAGCTGGGCCGACCTGGCCCCGGCGCTGGGCGTGGCCAGCCGACAAGCCGCCGAGAAGCGCTACCTGCGGCTGCGACCGGCGGCTGACGGGACGGAAGGGACCCGTGAGGAGCGGGTGGCCGCCGAGCGGGACCGGCGGGCCGGGGACAAGGCGGTCGCCGGCTGGGCCCGGGACAACGCCGCCGGGCTGCGGCAGCTGGCCGGGCAGATCGGCGCCCTGACCGACCTGGGGACGGGTGCCGACGGCGACCTGGCCGTGCTGCACGCCGCGCTGGGCCGCGACGACGCCGCGGACCTGCTGGAGCCACTGGCCGGCACCCGCGGCCACCTGGCCGCCGGACATCCCGGCCTGGCCGATCAGGTCGGGGCCGTCAGCGCCAGCGTCGCCGAGGTCCGCGCCGCATCCGACCGAAGCCGCCGGCCCGGCGCATAGCAGAGACCGAACACGTTCCGTCAAGGACAGGAGGGTTGGTTATGGTGCGTTTCGAGACGTTCATGGAGCAGGTGGTCGACCGGGGCGAATACCGCAGCCTTGACGAGGCGGACCGGGCCTCCCGGGTGGTGCTGGCGCTGCTGGGCGCGCACCTGATCGGCCGCACCCGCGCACAGCTGGCCGCGCTGCTGCCGGAGGCGTTCGCGCTGATCCTGCTCAACCCGCTGCCGGCCGCGCAGCCGCTGAACGCCGAGCGCCTGGTGCGCGCCACCGCGGCCTGGATCGAAGGCGCCACCGAGGCCACGGCGCTGTGGGACATCGGCGCGGTGCTGTCGGTGGTCGCCGACATCGCAGGTCCCGACCTGATGGCCCAGGTGCTGATGCAACTGCCGGCCGACTGGCCGCCGCTGTTCGGGCTGCCCGAGCACGCCGACGCCGCCTGAACCCCACCAGCCGGGCGGGCACACCCGAGCGGGCGTGCCCGCCCGGTCCCACCGCCTTGGCCACGCGTAGCCCTGCGAGGAAGCCCACCGGCGGAAACCAGCGTCGAGACCCTGGAGTTCCCGGTCACCGACCGCCTCGCCGGCCCCCTGTAACCGCGAGCCGGGGTGCGGCCCGCCACCGTACCGGCCGCCGCACCCCATCCCGAACCGAACCCAGACCGACCGCGACCCCACCCCAACCGTCATGACCGTCATGATCGCCTCGGCGCTCGCCGCCCCCACCGGCGCGATCGACCACCACCGGCTGCTGCCCGCGCTGGACGCCGCCGCCCGCGCCTCGGCCGACGCCCACGACGTCACTCGTGCCCTTACCGACACCGTACTGGCCTGCCAACACCTGCCCGCCGAGGTCTACCAGTACGCCCCGCACCTGTCCCAGGCCACCGAAGCCCTCACCGCCGCCAGCCGGACGCTGACCACCGTCACCGGCTACGCCACCGCCAACCCCATGCCCGACAACGTGCATGCCCTGCACCGCGCCACCGCCGAACTCGCCGCAGCAACCGCCGCCCTGCGCTACCAGACCGCAGCCTTGGCGACCGCCGCGGCCTGGCATAACACACCCGCCGCGCTGTCTCCATCGCAACGAGCGACATCAACCTTCAGACGAAGCTCGCTGGTGTAGGACAGATGTAGGACTACCGACCGTCGAGCTGCCGGTGGTCCTGATGAGCGCTGCGGAACCGGTCATCGCGAAGCCTCACAGTCGGTGTCGTCGATCCGCGGCGCCTGTCGGCCCATGACGGCGTCGGCCGCCGACGGAAAGCAGGTCAGGCATCGTTCGTTGACGCGGTACAGGTTCGCGGTTCCGACTGGTTCCACCAGGACGAAGCGGGTCTCGGTGAGGGTCTTCAGGTGGTGCGAGACCGTGGACTGGCCGATCGGCAGGGCTGCCGTGATCTCGCCAACGGTCATGGGGCGGCCGGTGACGGCGAGCAAGTTGAGGACCTGGATGCGCGTGGGGTCGGACAGAGCGCGGAACCACGTCGCGTAGGTCTCCGCCGTGGTGCGGTCGATCGGGGCTACCGTATTCATCGATCATCGACGATAGTAGATGAATGCGCGACGCGATAGCCCCGCGGTCTGAGCCGCACCACGGCCGCCGGTCAGGCGGTCGCGGTCGAGGACTCGGTGATGAGCAGTGCGGCCAGGGCGGCCATCTTCTCGCGCACGGCCGAGTAGTAGACCCAGGTTCCGCGGCGTTCACCGGTGATCAGGCCGGCCTCGCGCAGGACCTTCAGGTGGTGGCTGATGGTGGGTCCGGAGACCTCGAACCCACACTCGAGGTCGCACACGCAGCTCTCGCCTTCGGGTGCGCTGGCGATCTGCGAGAGCAGTTGCAGGCGGATCGGGTCGCCGAGCGCCTTGAAGGCCGGGGCCAGGGCGATGGCGTCGGCGGTGGAGATGGAGTGCTCCGCGAGCGGTTCGCAGCACGGCTCGGCGGTCGGGGAGTCGATCACCGGGAGGTCCTTCAGTTTCGACATACTTCTAGATTGACAGACTTCAAAACAGACGGCAAGCTGAAGGTGCTTCGAAAAACTTCGAGACAAGGGGCTCGTCATGTTCCGCCGTTCCAGCACCTCCAGCAAGACCCGCCGCGACCTCGGCGTGAAGTTCTGCGACGGCTACGGCGTCAGCACTGCCGCCGAGCGCTCGGATGCCCGCCTCGACGCCACTCGCACCGCGGCGGCGATGCGCCTCCCGCGCATCTAGCACCGTCTGATCCGTCCAACCCATCGTCTGCACCACCGAGCATGTGAGGAGCACAGACATGAGCGAGGAGAACACGGGCGCCGTCGGCGGCTTTCAGGGCAGCCTGGCCGACGCCTTCAACCCGGCGGCCGGCACCGGCTGTTGCGGCTCCCCGGCCGCCAACACCGGCGCCGACGCACCGGCCAAGACCGCCGGGCCGTGTTGCGGCACCGTGGAAGAGGCCAAGGCTGAGAACGCCTGCTGCGGTTCGCAGGCCAAGACCGAGGCCGTCGCTTCGGGAACGAGCTGCTGCGGATGAACACCGCCACCCCGGCACCTGAGCCGTCGGCGCAGCGTATGAAGGCCACTGTCAGCGCACTGGCATCCCGTGAGCTGGCCGGACGACGCGTTGCCACGCCCGGCGGCGCAGCCACCCGCGAAATCCTGACCGCCGCACTGACCGAACTCGACGCGGTCAGTGTCACGGACCCGTTCGCCACCGCTGTCGGCCCGGCCGCCAACATCTACGCGACCATCACCGACGTCGTCCCCGGCAGGCCACAGATCTGGCTGACCGCGCACTACGACGGCGTCGGCGACATGGACGGCGTCCACCGGCCCGGCGCCGCGGACAACGCCTCCGGTGTCGCGGTCGCGCTGGAGGCCGCACGGTTGCTGAAGCACCGTCTCACGGCAGGGACCGGGCTGTCGCTCGCTCTGCTGGACGCCGAGGAGATCGGAGCCCTGGGCTCCGCTCACCATGCCGCACGTCTGGTGACCGAAGGTGCGGCGCCGATGATCATCAACATCGACGGCGCCGGAGAACTCAACGAGGCGGTCTCGGTGGAGGCCGGCGGCGACGCCATGCCGATCCTGACCGCACTCGACGCGGCCGGACGAGCCACCGGGGTCACACTGCGCGCAGGGCGGATCGCCTCCGACAACCGCCGATACGCCGCTGCCGGGCTGCCCGCGGTCGGACTCGGCGCTGGAATGCACGGCTACCACACCGCAGGCGACACCGCCGAGTACGTGCGACCCGAGACCCTGACAGCGATCACCCGCCTGGTCGTGGCCACGGTCGAGAACCTCGCAGCACAGAACACGAACACCGCCGCCGCCCCCCTGACGTCTGGAGCAGACGCCGTGAACCAGCCACTGAACGAACTGCCCGTGGTCGTCATCGGTGCCGGACCGGTCGGTCTGGCCGCCGCCGCGCACCTGGCCGAGCGTGGCATCGCCTTCCTGGTGCTCGAGGCCGGGGACGACGTCGGTGCCGCGATTCGCCAGTGGGGCCATGTGCGGCTGTTCAGCCCGTGGCGCTACGACATCGACCAGGCTGCCCGCGCTCTCCTGGAGAAGACCGGCTGGGCCGCGCCGGACGCCGACACTGCTCCGACCGGCGCGGAGTTGGTCGAGCAATACCTCGTGCCGCTGGCGGCCACCCCGCAGATCGCGCCGTCCCTCCGGCTCGGCCACAAGGTGACGGCGATCAGCCGGGTCGGAGTGGACCGGGTCCGTTCCCGCAGCCGCGAGTTCGCACCGTTCCTGCTGCGGGTCGACGCGGACGGCGCCAGCACCGATCTGCATGCCCGCGCGGTCATCGACGCCACCGGCACCTGGGACACCCCGAACGTGCTGGGCGCCTCCGGCCTGCCCGCCCATGGGGAGCGGGAAGCAGCCGCTCTCATCGACCACGCGCTGCCCGACGTCCTCGGCGCCGCTCGTGCCACCTACGCCGGAACGCACACTCTGGTGATCGGCGCGGGGCATTCAGCGGCGAACACCCTGCTGTCCCTGGCCGAACTCGCCGAGGCCGAACCCGGAACCCGCATCTCGTGGGCGATCCGCACCGGCTCGGCAGCCCGCAGCTACGGCGGCGGCGAAGCCGACGCCCTCCCTGCCCGCGGCGCCCTGGGCACCCGTCTGAAGCACCTCGTCGCCGAGGGCCGCATCGAGCTGGTCAACCAGTTCTCCGCCCATTCCATCAAGACTCTGCCCGACGGCACCGTCGAGGTGAGGAGCATCGATGCGCGCGGCGGCGAGAAGACTGTGACCGTCGACCGGATCGTCGGGGCGACCGGATTCCGCCCCGATCACTCGATCGCCTCCGAGCTGCGCCTGGACCTCGACCCGGTGTTGGGCTCCACCCGCGCCCTGGCGCCGCTGATCGACCCGAACGAGCACTCCTGCGGCACCGTGCCCCCGCACGGCGTGGACGAACTGTCCCACCCCGAGCCGAACTTCTACGCCATCGGGATGAAGTCCTACGGCCGCGCCCCCACGTTCCTGCTCGCCACCGGCTACGAGCAGGCCCGTTCCGTGGTCGCTGCCTTGGCCGGGGATTGGGATGCCGCCCGCGACGTCCGTCTGGAGTTGCCGGAGACCGGCGTCTGCAACACGACCCTGCCGGGCGACGAGGATGAGTCCGGCGGCTGCGGAAGCTCCTGCGGAACGTCGGCCCCGGTCAGCGTCGGATGGGCGACCGGGATCGCGGGCAGCCTGCTGTCCGAGCCGCTCCCGCTCGTCGACGACGCGGCCGGATCCGGCTGCTGCGCCGGCGAACCAGTCCCGGTCGAGGTGGGCGCGGCGCCAAGCGAGCAGAACAGCGGATCAAGGTGTTGCGGCGACTGATCTCATCAGCCGCGCCCGCGTCGGGAGCCGCTACGGAAGGCGGCTCCCGACGCGCCGCGCTGTCCGAGTACCGGTGGCGGCTGGTCGCAGGGCTGGCCGTCAGCCAGACGGTCGGCTACGGCGTGCTCTTCTACGCGTTCTCCGTCTTCCTCGTCCCGACCGCCCACGACCTGCACACCAGCACCCCCGTGGTGACCGGCGCCCTGACCTGCTCGCTGCTGGCCGGAGCCGTCGCCGCCGTCCCGGTGGGCCGGCACCTGGACCGCCATGGTGGCAGGGCCCTGATGAGCATCGGCTCGGTCGCGGCGAGCGTGCTGGTCCTCGCCTGGTCGCAGGTGCAGACGGTGTGGCAGCTGTACACCGTGTGGATCGGCGTCGGAGTCGCGTCGGCCGCGGTGCTGTACGAGGCGGCGTTCGCCGTCATCGTCTCCTGGTTCGGCGCCGAGGGCCGCGCGAAGGCGCTGCTGGCCGTGACCATCGTGGCCGGGTTCGCCTCCAGCATCTTCCTGCCCACGGCCGGGTTCCTGCTGGCCGACCTGGGCTGGCGCGATGCCGTCCTGGTCTTGGCGGCCGTCCACGCCGCCGTGACGATCCCGTGCCACCTGTTCATCCGCCGACCGTCGCAGTCTTCGACGAAACCGGCGCGGCACGCCGCCGGCCGCCGCGAGGAGGTGGTCGCCGCCGCGCTGCGCGATCCGGCGTTCTGGACGCTCGGCGGCTCACTGCTCGCCCAAGGCGCGGCGGTGTTCGTCATGGGAGTGTTGCTGGTCGCGGCGCTACGGGACCTCGGGCACTCGGCGACGTTCGCCGCCACGGCCGCGGGCCTGCTCGGTGTGCTCTCGGTCAGCGGACGCCTGGCCTTCACCGCCGCGGGTCGGCGTGCCTCGGCGACCAACGTCGCCGCTGTCGTGTTCGCGGTCCAGGCCGCCGGTGTGGGCCTGCTGCCCCTGATCGGCAGGAATGCCCTGGGCGCCCTGGCCTGCATCCTCATCTTCGGACTCGGCTTCGGCGTCTCCACCCTGATCCGCCCCGCCGTACTCACCAGCCGCTACGGCACCGAAGCCTTCGCCACCCTGTCCGGTGTCCTCACCACACCGCTCACCGTGACCAAAGCCCTCGCTCCTCTCGGGGCCGCGGCCTGGGCCGCCGCCGCGCACAGCTACACCCCACCACTGACCGCGTCGGCCGTATGCTGCCTGATCGGCGCGGCAGCCATGGCCGCTACCGAGGTCCAGCCGGAGCCGGTCCGGCCCGATCCGCTCCACGCCGGCGACCGGCTCGGCGAACAGCACGTCGAACTACGTACGCCACCCGCATCGGCTGCTCCGCCATAGCGATGTTGAGAGCGAAGGCTTGCGGAGGAGGGGCCGACGGCGGCGAAGACTCAGTGCTCGCCGGTGAAGATCTCTTTGACCTCGCGCAGCGCGTAGTAGACCAGGACGTAGCCGGCGAGCGGGTCGGCCCACCACCAGCCGACGGCGGCATTGAGGACCAGCCCGAGCAGGACCGCCGCGGCCAGCAGTCCGTCGATGAGGGTGACCCGGCCTTCGGTCTTCAGCACCGGATTGTCCAAGGCGGCGCCGGTGCGGGCCTTGCCGAAGGCGAGAGCGAACATGACGACCGCGGTGACAGCCGTCCAGACGATACCCAGGATCGAGTGATCGGGGTGAAACCGGGCGGCCAGCAC
This sequence comes from Catenulispora subtropica, assembly GCF_039531675.1. NCBI lineage: Bacteria > Bacillati > Actinomycetota > Actinomycetes > Catenulisporales > Catenulisporaceae > Catenulispora > Catenulispora subtropica. Next base: position 84,325 of record NZ_BAAAQM010000010.1, on the reverse strand, counting down.
CCAGGTGGACTGGATGAGCAGGTAGACGGCCAAGGCGGCGAATCCGGCGCCGATCAAACGCAGCGCCCGTCGCTGCCGGTCCTCGCCAGTTCCGGACAGTTCCCAGATCACTACGGTAGAGGCGCCGATCTCGATCAGGGAGTCCAGGCCGAACCCGGCCAGCGCTACCGATCTCGCGCCGAGTGCCGCCACGGCCAGGATCACGATCCCGACCACGTTCCAAGCCAGCGTGGCGTTCTCCAACGCGAACCCGCGGCGCAGCAGGACGGAGGAGTCGGTATCGGTGGTGGTCACCAGCCGATCATCGCAGTTCCAGGTCACGATGCCGTCACCCCCGCCAGCGAGGGCCCACTGGCCCGGCAGTCAGGATGGCTTCGCCGCGCTGGTCCGCCTCACCGGCCTGCATCGAGTTTCCGGGAAGGGTCCGAACCGCTGACCACCGCCGACGGGCCGGTGAACCCGACGGCGTCTCGCCCTCGGCTGGCGAGACGCCCTCGTTCCAGGAGTCAGCGACGCTCGATCACTGCGGGGCCGCGAAGTCCTCGGTCCACCAGGGACCGTTGGCGCTGAGATTCACGCCGACCCCGGTGTCCTTATAAGAGCAGTCCAGGATGTTGTCCCGGTGGGCAGGGCTTTCCATCCAGCCGGCCATCGCGGTCGCCGGGTCGTGGGGGCTTTCGTAGATGTTCTCGCCCCACGACTTCCAGGAATAGCCGGCCCGGGTCATCCGAGTACCGGGGTCGACGCCCTCGGGCGTGTCGTGTTCGTAGTAGTTGCGGGCTGCCATGTCGTCGGAGTGCGCTTGGGCAGCCGCCTGAAGTTTGGGATCTATGCGCAGCGGGCCGCAGCCGTTCTTGGCGCGTTCGCTGTTCACCATGTCGACGATCTGTCGGGCGAACTGCGCTGCTGTCCCGGTTGCGGTGGGAACCTGCGACGGCGGCGGAGTGCTCGGCTTGGTGCGCGTCGTCGATCCGGTCGGGTGAGAGGCCGATGACGACGAAGTCCTCGACGCGGTGGGGTGCGTTGAAGGGTTGCCCTTCGGCGTACTGGTGACTGGTCCACTCGCGGTTCGCGTCTGAGTCTGTGCGGTGGCTGGCGGAGCAGACTCCGACGGGTCCGAAGTCGACGGTGGCGTCAGTGGCGATATCGGTGAGAGCGTGCTCGACGGTGCGGCGACACTGGTCTCCAACGAGGCCGCCTTCGGATCTTGGCCTGGAGCGATCAGAGTACCGCCCGCAACGGCGACGACCGCCGCGACGGCGGCGCCGGCGCCGATCATCACCATTCGAGTCTGTTTCCCGCTTGTCCGCCGTGACTTGTGATTCATTCCGGTCCGTTCCTGTGTGTCTTGTCCGACACGCAGGAGAGCGGTGTGCAGAGCTCGGATAACGGAAATCCGGTGACTCACTCAGGCTTCGCGACGTCCTGGGTCCACAAGGTGCCCTTCGAGGACGGCACCACACCGACCCCTGTCACCGTGTATTCGCAGTTCATCAGTATGTCCCGGTGGACCTGGTCGCCCATCCAGTCTTTGACGGCTCCGGCGGCGCTGCCCGGACCCCGGTCGAGGGTCTCGCCCCAGGTGCTCCAGGCGTAGCCGGCGTTGGTCATGCGGGTGCCGGGGTCCACACCGCTGGGGGTGTCGTGCTCGTAGTAGTCGTGTGCGGCCATGTCGGCGGAATGTTGCTGCGCCGCGGTGTGGAGCTTGGGGTCGATGCGCAGCGGCCCGCAACCGCGACGCGCGCGCTCGATGTTGACGAGCTGCACGACCTGCTGCTCCAGGCTCAGCACGGGCATGGCCGTGGGCACGCTTCGAGTCGGGGTAGGCGCTGAAGACACTGACCTCGGCGGAGGAACCGTCATCGTCGGCGGTGTCAGCGACGGCTTCGTCGACTCAGCGGCGGCATCGCCGCCACCGCTGAGACCGGCCAGGACGCCGGCCGCGACGACGCCCGCAGCCGCTGTCCCCACGAGCGACTGGACAGCACGTGACCCGCGCAGCCTTCGACCGGCACCCGTGCGCAGACCACGGCGAGGCGAGGTCGCACGCGTTGCGTGCCTGCCGAGGCTGTGCGCGGGCATCGGCTGCGGCCGTGCGGCCATCAGGGACACGCCCACCGGAACCGGCACCGGAACCAGGGCCAGACGGGTCAAAAGCCGCTCAGGCTGGACCAGGCCGTCCCAAAACCGAGCGCAATAGTCGCACTCCCGCATGTGCCGAGCGATCCGCTTGCGCCACAACGGCGAGGGCACGCCATCCCACGTCGCGACAACGGAAGCCAGCTCCAGACAGCGCGGCGACGCCGACAACGCACGCACCACAGCCCTGCCGACGTCCAGCTGCTTCTTCATCCGCTGCACCCGCACAGCAACGTGCTGCGGCGACAGCTCAAGGGCGGCGACCACTTCATCGCGGTTCAGCTCCCCACCGACCTCCATCCACCACAGCGACAGCAGATCGCGATCCTCACGGTCCAGCCACCGGGTCGCCTCGGCGATCTCCCGCCGCTGCCCGGACAGCTGCAGCCGCAAGACCGTCAACTCAGCGAAGTCCGCCCCCGGATCAGCCACCTCACGCGCTTCGTCCAACCCGCTGAACGACATAGTGCGCCGCACCTGCCAGCGGCGCCGTATCTGGTTCATGGCTATGGCCACCAGCCAGGACCGGAACGCACTTGGATCCCGCAGGTCCCCCATCCCGTTCACGGCCCGCAGCATCGTCTCCTGGACGACGTCATCGACGTCCGCGTGCCCGTCCAGCGCCCGCCCGACGATGTTGTAGATCAACGGCAGGTACGCGGCGATCAACGTCTCACGCGCCCGCCCGTCACCCGCTTTCGCCGCGACGACAACCGCCGGACCAGGGTCTTCGTTCATGTGCTTCGGCTCCTACACCGTCGGTCAGCCAGGATTCCCTGCTTCGGAGACCGCGATCAAGCCGGCAGACAACAAAAATTTCGACCCTCAGTCGACGGCAGCGTGGGCAGCGCGGCGAATCACCTCGTGTGGCCTGGCAACCGCCATAGCCCCGAGGCCGACTCCCGACAAATCACTGGGACCGTGCCTCATTCGTTTCCACAAGTGCTCCAGGACGTGGATCAGGTCGCGGACGATCTGGACCTGCACGCCGAGCACCAGGGCCTCGGCCTGGATCTGCGCGATCTGCGGCTCGGCGCCGTCGACCAGCACGACCCCATCGTGCTCGTGGCCGGGATCGCGGTCCTCGGCCTGGTCGAACGCGGCCGACACGACGTCGGCGACGTGTCGGCCACCGACCCGGTGAGCCGCTTGTTGCCGCCTTAGGGCCGCCGACACGCTCCCCGCCGGGATCGGCCGGGGCGTCGGGGTCGGTGAGACCCCGGGTGGCCGGTGACACCGCCGCGTCGCCGACCGCCGCCGCCGCCCCCCTCACTGCTCGGCGACTCCCAGAAACCGCAGAACCGCCAGCACCCGGCGGTGGTCGGCGTCGGCCTTGGGCAGATCGAGCTTCGCGAAGATGTTGTTGATGTGCTTGGAGACGGCGCCGTCACTCACCACCAGCTCGGCGGCGATGCCGGCGTTGGATCGGCCGCCGGCCATCAGCTCCAGCACCACGCGTTCGCGTGGCGTGAGGCGGTCCAGCGGATCGCTGTGCCGCCGCACCAACAGCTGCGCGACGACCTGCGGGTCCAGAGCGGTGCCGCCGGCGGCCACCCGGCGCGCCGCCTCGGCGAACTCCTCGACGTCGGCAACCCGCTGTTTGAGCAGATAGCCGACGCCGGCGGTGTTGGCGGAGAGGAGGTCAGCCGCGTAGCGCTCCTCAACATACTGTGACAGCAGAAGCACCGCGGTCTCCGGATGCTGACTGCGGATCAGCAGGGCGGCGCGCACCCCTTCGTCGCTGAAGCCTGGCGGCATCCGCACGTCCGTGACGGCGATGTCCGGCCGGTGCTCGTCGACCGCCGCCAGCAGCCCGGCCGCGTCGCCGACCTCGGCGCAGACGTCGAAGCCGGCCGCTTCGAGCACTTTGACCACCCCGACCCGCAGCAGAACGGAATCCTCGGCGATCACGGCGCGCACGGCAGCTCCACGGTGATGACGGTCGGGCCCCCGACGGGGCTGTGGCAGGACAGCGTGCCGTCGACGGAGGCGACCCGCTTGGCCAGTCCGGCCAGGCCGGTGCCCTGGGTGGCGGCGCCGAGTTCGGCACCGCCCACTCCGTCGTCCGTGACGACCACCAACAGTGTCCCGCCGATCTGCTCGACAATCACCTCCGCCCTGGTCGCCCGGGCGTGTTTGACCACGTTCGTCAGGGCTTCGGAGACCACGAAGTAGGCGACCGCCTCGATGGTCGGCAGCGGGCGACGCGGCAGGTCCACCGCCACCCGCACCGGGATGGGCAGGCGGGCCGCGATGCCGGACAGCGCGGCGTCCAGGCCCCGGTCTTCCAGGACCGCCGGATGCAGGCCGCGGACCAGGTTGCCCAGCTCGGTGATCGCTTCCTTCGCCTCGCGGTGCGCGTCGTCGATCACCGCGCGGGCCTCGTCCGACAGGTCGCCGAGCGTGGCCTTGGCCAGCCCGAGGTTGACCGCGAGCGCCACCAGGCGCTGCTGCGCGCCGTCGTGCAGGTCGCGTTCGATCCGGCGGCGCTCGGCGTCCGCGGCGTCGATCACGCTCGCCCGGCTGTCCGCCAGATCGGTGACCCGGCGGGCCAGCTGCTCCTCACGGCTCGGTCCCAGCAGCGTCCGGGCGGCGGCGGTGTCGACCCGGGCCAGTGCCTTCGTGAACCAGCCGGTGCCGTAGAGCAGTGCCACGCCCGCGACGGTGACGTAAGCGGCTGTGGTGGTGTAGCCGGGGTTGTCGATCCGCCAGTGCGTCGGCGTCACCCAGATCCAGAGGTAGACGGTCGCCGCCGCGGCACCGGCCACCCAGCAGGCCAGCATCAACGCCCCGCCGAGCACGATCAGCGGACCGGCCAGGAAGTGATAGCGCAGCTGTCGACGACCCGCGGCCGACCGCAGCCACAGCACCATGCCACGGAGCCCCGGCCGTTCCGCCAGCCCCTCGGGCACCGCGATGCCGACACCGGACAGGAGGCGGAAACGCTGCCGCTGCGTCCAGGTCAGCAACGGAGCGGCGGCTACCGCGGCGACCACGGCCACGACCCAGGCCCCCGCCCAGCCCGACACGATCGACCACAGCGAGAACGCCGCGAGCAGGGCCCACAGCAACCCCACCGCCAGCAGACCGCCGAGAAGGACAGCCACGCCCGCGGCGAGGAGCGCCGTGGCCCGTCCCGCTCCCTGGAAAGGCCGCCGCACGTACCGTGCCCACCACGTCCTGATGCTCATAACGCGACGATAAAACCACAGGCCATTCGGGCTCCATCACGCTGCCTGGCGTGTTCGGGGTGAAGTTTTCTCTACCCCCGATTCGGATACGCGCGTGACTGACAGTGCAGTGGCTGCGCAGCAGGCTTGAGACCGTGACCAGGGAGAAGGCAGGGGGCGGACTCAAGGATGACGCAGATGATGGTTTTCACGCGGGACGCGCCGACCGGGAAGCCGCACGGGAGTGCCGAACCGCATGGGTCCGGGCCGCAGGGCACCGACGCGAAGCAGCCGGTCGACTCGGCGGCCACGTCCCGCGGCACACGCCGGATCGGGCGCCTACTCGTCGCCTCCGGCCTCGGACTGCTTCCCTGGATGTACGTCCTGGCCGCGGGTCTGCCGGCGGTCATGACCGCCCCGCGCTGGCCAGCCGCCTGGATCGGCCTGGACGTCCTGGAAGCGGCGGGCCTGATCGCCACCGGCCTGCTCGCCTCGCGCGGCGACCACCGGCACGCCCTCGCAGCGGCGGCCACCGCGGCACTGCTGGTCGTGGACGCCTGGTTCGACACGATGACCGCCACGTCCACCAGCGATCTCGGGGCGGCGATCGCCATGGCACTGTGCCCCGAACTGCCGCTCGCGGCCGTGTGCGGCTGGTTGGCGATTCGTGCTTCGCGGCAGCACATCTGACTAGAGGTCCTTCGACCGGGGTTCAACGGCCACCGCACAACGCCGACGCCCCACGAGAGCGAAGCACTGCCGAGCGTCGCGGGACGGCATGGTGGATCGCCGCCGGGGTGTTGGGTACCGCAGTCGGCCCGATGGCTGGTGGGCTGCTGGGTCCGGTCTAAGACGGAACGCGGCGCGATTACTGAGCTTCAAAGGGTAATGTCGTAGAGGGCTGACAGCGGTCGGTCTTGGCAGTACGTCTGAGGGGTGAGGTATCCACAAGGGGGCGGGCTGACCGCAGAGCGTCAGGTGTTCCGCGAGCAGATCCGGATGGAGGCGGCCGAGCGCTTTGCCGCTGGCGAGGACAGCGCCGCCGTGGCCAAGACGCTGCGAGTGCATGTGCGATCAGTACAGCGCTGGCGAGCGGCCTGGAACACCGGTGGTGAGGCAGCATTGGCGTCCAAGGGGCCGCCGACTCATCCGCAACTTTCCGACGAGCAGTTCGCGGTGTTGGAGGCCGAGCTGGAACGGGGTCCTGTCGCGCACGGCTGGCCGGACCAGAAGTGGACGCTGAACAGGATCAAGACGGTGATCGGGCGGCGGTTCCACAAGTCCTATACCGTCCAAGGCGTGCATTACCTGCTGCGCCGGCACGGCTGGTCGCACCAGGTGCCAGCCCGCCGTGCCATCGAGCGCGACGAGGTCGCGATCACCGGCTGGATCAGGGAGACCTGGCCGAGCGTGGAAACACCCGGGCGGCGCTCGGGGCCTGGCTGGTCTTCGAAGACGAGGCCGGGTTCTCGATGACGCCGCCGACCGCCCGCACCTGGTCCCGCCGCGGCCGCACCCCAGTCATCCGAGTGCGCGGACGCTCGCGTCGCCGCCTGTCGGTGGCCGCGCTGGTCTGCTACAAACCCGGCGAACGCTCCCGACTCATCTACCGCCCAGCACCGGACCGTCGCGCCGACGGCCGCAAAAGCTTCGCCTGGACCGACTACCGCGACCTGATCAGCGCCGCCCATGCCCAGCTCGGCGGTCCGATCGTGCTCGTTTGGGACAACCTGAACACTCACCTGACCGCTGGGATGAAGAAGTACATCGCCACTCACGACTGGCTGACCGTCTACCAGCTGCCCGCCTACGCCCCGCAGCTGAACCCGGTCGAGGGTATCTGGTCCTTGATCCGTCGGAACCTGGCAAACACCGCGTTCGCCGATCCGGAACACCTGATCACCGCTGTCCGCCAGGAACTGCGCGCGATCCAGTACCGTCCCTGGCTCGTCGACAGCGTCCTGGCCGGCACCGGACTGCTACTCAGCGCGGCATGAACACGGCCAGTTCCCGCGCCCGATCCCGCACCCCGGCCTCCCAACTATCGGGGTCGATGGCAGACACGGCGCTGGGGCCAGCTTGGATGTCACGCCGTTCTGTGGTGTCACCAGAGGGCCGGTAGGGTTGCTCCACTACGATCCCGGCCCGGTCGGCCAGGACCAGCACCGTCGCGAGGAAGCCGTCCGATAGCGCAGACATGACCGCATGTTGCGTTCGCCTCCGCCAGGCCAGCAGTGCATAGACGAACGTCTCGAACACCTCGGGACTGATCTGGGCCTCGTCCTCCCGCATGGGACCGATGCCCGAGGGCAGCCCCACTTCCTCCTCGAACAGCGCTGCCTGACGCAGGAACAGCCGCGACGCCCCGTTGGACGGGTTCCAAAGTGGAACCTCGCCCAGCCCGTAGTACTGGCTCACCCCAGCACCTCTCTGCTGGCCGATCGACAACGACGCCGCCATCGTAGGACGCCTGGAATCAATCGACCCGGGCCATCACGTCTCCGGCCCCCGACATCACCCCTTGAAACTCAGTAGGTTGCACGGGAGTCGGACGAGACAATGAATTTCGAGCCCTCACAGACCAGTTCGCCGCCCGACTACTGCGGTCAGCGCCAACTGGGTGAGAGATCCGAGTGAGCGAGATCCATCCCCGGGGGCGTCTGCCAGCCCTACGATCACGCCATCGATCTCGATGTGTCGCCTGTCTGAAGCCGGCATGTCACGCCCCCATGAACCGCTCTTCTGGGGCTCTGAGGCGGCACTGCCAGGCTCGTGCGCACCGTGGGTCCACGGCGATCCCGCGCACCTCCGATCTGATCGCAGGGCTGTCCGCCTCCTGGTCGCGCCTCCCGGTGTCAGCTGGACGACAACTTTTCCGGGCTCCGTCCTCGTATAGCGAGGCGATACCGAGGAGTCAGGGGAGGGAGATCCATGCGCAGACCTGATGACCGCGAGTTCACGCAGCTGGTGGCGGCGAGATCGCTGGCGCTGCGGCGGATGGCGTACCTGATGTGCGGGGACTGGAACCAGGCGGAGGACCTGGTGCAAGTCGCCTTCATCAAGCTGCACACCGCCTGGGGACGGGTCCGGACGGAGCAGGGCGTCGACGCGTACCTGCGCACCACGCTGCTGCGCGTGTGCATCGACGAGAAGCGGCGCGCGCACTGGCGGCGTGAGCAACCGTCGTCGGATGCGATGCCTGACATCGCCGCGGTTCACGACAGCACGGTGGCCGGGATGTCCGACCGCGATGTCGTGGTCGCGGCGTTGCGCCGGCTGCCGCCCGGGCAGCGTGCCGTGCTTGTCCTGCGCTTCTACGACGACCAGGACATCGAGTCCACGGCGCGGCTGCTCGGCATCTCCACGGGCACCGTCAAGAGCCAGACCGCGCGGGGTCTGGCGGCGATGCGCTCGATCCTTCCCGACCCCGCTCGCCCTGCCGGCGAGGAACTCGTCACGACGAAGAGGGAGCAGCCATGACTGAAGACGGCCAGTGGATGCGTGAAGTGTTCGACACCACGCGTGGCGAGGAGGAGCCGGTCTGGTTCCCTGACGCGCAGGCCATGATCGGGGTGGGTGACCGTCGACGCCGCCTGCGGACCGTGGGGGCCGGGAGCGGATCGCTCGCGGTGGTCGCGGCGACGACGATCGCGGTGGGTGTCGCGGCACCGGGCGGCGGTGGACGGTCGACGACCGCGCCTCCCACCGCCCAGCCGACGCGATCGCATGGGACGGTGCTTGATCGAGTCGACTTCATGCCTCTGCAGCGCAAGGACATGAATCTCGGTGGCGGCGCTCAGCCGGAGTCCATCGATGTGCCCGAGGCGGCGGTGTCGGACATGGCGGCGCTGCTGTCGGAGCTGGATCCGACGTCCTCGCATATCGTCCCGACGCCCAACGTGGGGACCCCCGTCAAGGCGGTGCCGTTCGGCGACCCGAACGGCGACAACCTCGCTGGGCTCCAGGTCAACTCCGCCTGGACGCCGACTGGCAAGCCGGCAGCGCAGGGTGATCTGAAGCTCGCGGTCACGCCGAACGGCAACCTGCTCACGCGGTTCCTGGACGGCGACGACGCGAAGTTCCAGCCGGCGATGCCCGGCTGCGGCGCCGCCGACAGCCTGGGAGAGGCCTGGTCGACGCTCAACCCGAGCCCTTCCGCGCCGGGCGGTCGGGATCAGGTGGCATGGAGTGCGTGTGACCACCGCCAGCTCGGGGACGGCTCGACGCTGGCGAGCTCGACGAAGTCGTTCGGCCCGTTCAGGGTCGCCTTCGTGGCACGGCAGTTCCCCGGCGGCGCCGGAACTGTGGAGACACTCTGGCTCAACTACTCGATCAAGCAGGTCACGAACGGTGTGGCACCGAACCCTGACACTGTGCTCACGCCGTCGCCGCTCTCCGTGGAGAAGCTGACTGCCGTGTTGTCCGGGAACGGGATCGTCCCCGGGTTGAAGGCGGCGGCAACCGTCACGGTGCCGTCGACGCTGCTTCAGGCATCGGACTTCGGTACGGGATGGAAGGTCGACTCGACGGGAGCACCCAGCCGGCCCGCCAATTTGGTCACCGACGCCTGTGCGAGCACCCAGTCGGATCTGGTCGGCTCGACCGTGCCGGACTACACGTTCTCCGGCCCGACGCCCAGCGGGTTGAACGTTCGGGCGGACGTCCTCCGGCTGACGGTGAAGCATGGGACCGGCGCCCAGAAACTCACCGGCCTCCGCAAGCAGGCGGAGACCGAATGCGGGACCACGACCGTGACATCACTGCCGAGCGGAATCGGCGACGGCGGGTTCGTGGAGAGCATCCCCGGCTTGCCTTCCCAGCCGTGGAACGTGTTCGTCCGCTTCGGCGACACCGTGATCCAGATAAACATCAACAGCCCAGAGAACTCATCCGCCTTCAAGGCGGCCGATAAGCAGTGGCTCACCGACCTCGCCACGAAGGCCGCGACGCGGTTCACCGCGAAGAGCTGAGTCGACAGCAGGCTCCGGTGGCTCCACCGTCGCCCGGCCAGCTCACCCGCTGGCCGGGCACACGCGATGTGGCGGCCCCTGTCGGCTTTCTTACCGTCACCTGCACGACGGGCGAACCAGTACGCTGCGGCGAATGATCACACGGCGCAGGATAGGCAACATAGACCAGCGGACCCGCAACATGCGGAAGGGCACTGCACCGGGTCGGGCGAAGGTGCCGCGTGAAGCGATAGTCGTGGCGCTGCTCCTGGCATCGGCCGGGTGCTCTTCCTCAGGGTCGACGGCACAGGGCACCGAGCCCACCAACACCACCCCCAGCGCCTCCACCGCCAGCGCGGTTGCTCCCACGACCAGTGCCACAGCAGCGAGCAGCGCCAGCCATCTGTCGCGTCCGGACGACGCCTGCACCATGCTCGCTTCCGATCAGGTTGCGGCCGCCGTGGGCACTCCCGGACCGTATACCGGCGCGCACGAGGATCCCGCGGACGACGGCAGCCCGGTCTGGGGATGCACCTGGGGCACCCACGTCTCCTTCGCCGACATCAGGGAGACCACCGCCGAGCGGTTCGCGAACATCCCCGACCCCGCTGACATCACCACAACACCTGTCAGCGGCATCGGGGACAAAGCCAGGATGGACACGATGACCCCCGACGGCCGGAACCCCGAGCTCTGGTTCACGACCGGCGGCCGCTACTACATCATGGAAGTGGCCGTCAGCCGCAAGGAGCTGGGAGCGGAAAACGCCGCCCGCGAGAAGGATGCCGAACAGACGTTGGCGAAAGCATTGGTCGCAAAGCTGTCGGGCTGAACGACAAGGCGTCTCTGGCCGAGCATCTCACGCTGCGCTGCAGGCCACGTGGTTGGGTGGGCGGTGGGGCATCGCCTGGAGACGACGAGGCCGGGATGCCGCGTCTGCAACGCTCCCGCGCGGCAGCGCATCCAGAAGTCGAAGGTGTCCAGCACTCCCGCCGAGAAGTCAGAGGGATGGATGCACGGTTCGGGCGGCACGCGCGGCCGCCCGAACCTCGACGTCGAGACGGCACAATGCGTTCCATGAGCAACGACGCCGCCGAATCCGGCCCGACCGCCGTTCCTCCCCTGCGACTGGCCGATATCGCATCGCGGGCTCGGGTGTCGGAGGCGACGGTGAGCCGGGTGATCAACGGCAAGGCCGGCGTGTCGGCTGCGACCCGGCATGCGGTGCTCAGCGCACTGGAGGTCATGGGCTACGAGCCGCCACAGCGGCGCAGGCAGCGTGCCGCGCCGCTGATCGGGCTGATCATTCCTGAGCTGGACAACCCGATCTTCCCGGCGATCGCACAGGCCGTGGAACGGGTGCTGAGCAAGCACGGCTATACGCCGCTGCTTTGTACGCAGTACCCCGGCGGCGCCACCGAGGACGATTTGGTCGAGCTGCTGGTCGAACACGGTGTCGCCGGAATCCTGTTCGTCTCCGGGCGGCACGCCGACACCACCGCTTCGCATGAGCGCTATCGGCGTCTGATCGAGCGCCGTATGCCGTTCGTGCTGGTCAACGGTTATGTTGAGGGAATATCAGCACCTTTCATCTCGCCGGACGACGCCCTCGCGGCGCGTCTGGCAGTACACCACCTCGCCGACCTCGGTCACGAGCGGATCGGCTTGGCGGTGGGCCAGGCCCGCTATGTTCCGGCGGTCCGGAAGGTCGAGGGGTTCACCGCGGCGTTGCGGGACCGGCTGGGTACCGCGGATCCTCAGGAATTCGTCGAGCACTCGATGTACGGTTTCGAGGGCGGTCGTGCGGTCGCCGCCAAGCTGCTGGACAAGGGCTGCACCGGGATCGTCTGCGCTTCGGACCTGATGGCGCTGGGTGTGATCGCCGAAGCCAGGGCTCGCGGGCTGTCGGTGCCCGCGGAGGTCTCGGTCGTGGGCTACGACGATTCCCCGCTGATGGCCTACACCGACCCGCCGCTGACGACGATCCGTCAGCCTGTCGCCGCCATGGGCGCGGCCGCGGTGCGAGCCCTGTTGGAGGAGATCGGCGGCGGAACGGCTCCGCACTCGGAGTTCGTCTTCGCCCCGGAGCTGGTGGTGCGCGCCTCGACCGGCGCCGGGCCCCGCCGCAGTCGCCCGGCATGAGGTGAACGGATTCGGACGTTCGTCGAGGTGGCGGCCATGACACAGAGAGCCGGGCGGATCTCTGCGGCGTCTGCCGCGCGGGTCGGCGATGCACTGCTGACCCGCGCGGCTCCGCTATCGCTGATCAGGACTGCACGAACACCGCCACGGTACGCGCCGGGACGGTGAGCGTGCCGGTGGCCGCGTCGAAGGCCGCCTGCTTCACCACCGGGTCGGTGCCTCCGGCTTGGATCGGATGCAGCGCTACTGATGCACCGCGCAGCGCGTCGACCGTCTGCTTCTGTGTCGCAGGTGTGGCGTTGAAGACCACGGTGATCGACTTCCAGTGCGGGTCGTCGCCGGTCAGCCGCATAGTGACGACGCCCGGGGTCTCGTCGGGCCCGGACAGCGGGAACGACAGGCTTCGCTGCACCGCGGCTCCGGTTCCCAGCGAGAACAGTGGCGAGGATGCCGCGATCCGCGTCAGATCCTGATACGCGGACGTGGTCGCCTCGATCGCCTGGCAGCCCGGGCGTAGATCAGCGTCCTGCAGCAGCGGCGTCATGTAGGGCCACTTCGCCTGGTTCGACGCGGCGGGGGGCAGGCCGTGGCCGAAGCCGTTGCCGTCGGCGCAGTTCCAGTGGATGTCGTTGAACCAGTCTCCAGAGTCGTAGGAGTTGCCGTCGAACGACTTCGACCGCAACAGGTCCGATCCGGCCTGGACGAAGCCGGGGCTCTGCGACAGTGCGGTGGTGGCCAAGGCGACGACCTGCATACGGGACCGGTCGGCGGCCGAGGTGGCCTGCGGCAGCTTGTAGGTCAGGGCGTCGTACAGGGTTTCGTTGTCGTGGGCGTCGACATACGAGATCGAGTCCGCCGGGTCGTCGGCGTATCCGGCCGGCGCGCCGTTGTAATCGATCTCTGATCCCTTGACCTGACGCCCGGCCGAATCCGTGAAGGAGAAGTCCTTCAGGTTCCCGGTCAGACCGACCTCGATCAGGTCCTGGTCGTGCAGCAGTGCGGCCTTCTGGTGCTCCGATGTCCCGTTGACGGGGTCGCCGTTCGGGTCGGTGAAGAGCCCCGAGCCGAAGCCCTGGATCCGCGGGTCCGCGTCGAACGGACCGCCGCCGCGCACCGCGTCCCGCAGGCGGTCGTTGAACGTCCCGATGCCGGTGCCCGCCATGTTCGCCTGGGTGGCCTGCACGAAGTAGGCGTCGTTCGCCACCTCGCCGAAGTTCCAGCCCTCTCCGTACAGGTAGATCTTCTTGCCGTCCACGCCGTCCTTCGCCGGGGTCAGCGCGTCCAGCGCCGCCCGGACGTCCAGCATGGTCGCCTTCGGCATGTGGCCCATCAGGTCGAACCGGAAGCCGTCCACCTTGTACTGCCGGGCCCAGGTCACGACCGAGTCCACGACGAGCTTGTTCATCATGGTGTGCTCCGGTGCGGTACCCGGGCAGCATGTCGACGTGGCGATCGAGCCGTCGGCGAGCAGGCGCTGGTAGTACCCGGGGACGATCTGGTCCAGCACCGAGTGCGGGTCCTCCCCCGCCGCCGAGGTGTGGTTGTAGACCACGTCCATGATGACGCCGAGGCCGTCACCGTTGATCGCCTGCACCATCCGCCGGAACTCGCCGATCCGGGCGCTGCCGTCGGGAGCCGTCGAATACGAGCCCTCGGGCGTGGTGTAGTGCCAGGGGTCGTATCCCCAGTTGTACGCGGTCTTTCCCGCGACCTGGGCCAGACACGCCTGCTGCTGGTCGGACGCCGGGCCGGCGGAGGACAGGTCGCACGGCGGGCTCTGCTGCTCCGAGGGCAGCTCGGGCACGGATGAGAAGTCGAACACGGGCAGCAGGTGCACATGCGTGACACCGGATCGGGCCAGATCCCTCAGGTGCTTCGAGCCGTCGGATCCGGTGTCCGTGAACGCCGAGTAGGTTCCCCGGTCCGCCGCCGGAACGGTCGGGTCGTCCGCTGAGAAGTCCCGGACGTGCAGTTCCTGGATCTGCTTGGGGACGGCGGGGGCCGGGTTGGTCACGGTCGACCAGCCCTGCGGCGTGAGCCGGCGGTCGGAGAGGTCGACGATCTGGCTCCGGGTCGAGTCGGCGGACAGCGACAACGAATAGGGATCGGTCACGTGGTTGACCACCACGCGCTGCGCCGAAGGCGCCCACACCGTGACCCGGTACAGGTAGTACTTCCCCTTCCAGTCGTTCGGGACCGGCACCGACCAGACGCCGCCGGCCGCGTCCCGGTGCATCGGCACGATCTGCGGCTTCGTCGTGCTCTTAGCATCGTCGAAGAGCTCCAGGGCAACGTCCTGGGCGGTAGGCGCCCACACCGACAGCCGCGGTCGGCCGTCGTCGAACACCGGGCCGAGCTTCGCCGTCGCCGCCGCGTGCGCGTAGCGGTCGTCGAGCACGCCGGCCAGCTGCACGCCGGTCGCCGCGAGTAGTGCGCCAGCTGCGTTGCGCTGTGTGGCGATCACCTGGCCGCGCAATGCCTCGTCGATGCGGTCCCGGTCACGCGGGTCGACGGAGAAAGCCGAGTAACCCGCCAGGTTCGGATGCGCGGCGAGCTGCGCGGCGGTGAGGCCGCCCGGAACCGGCTGGAGCCGGAGCCAGTGCCCCGGCTGGGACAGGTCGCCGTTCAGGATGCTGATACCGCCGTCGGGTGCATAGACCAGTTCCTGGTGCAGCGACGGGTCCACGGGCTGCTTCCACGCGACCGTGGATGCGTCGATCCACTGGGCCTTCGCCTTGCTCAGATCGGCGTCGAGCGCCGAGCCGGCCGGTTCGGGCAGCAGGTAGCCCCCCTGCCCGGACAGGATCCACGCCTCACGGCCGGAGGCCGCGAAGGTCAACGACTGGTCGTCGGGGAGGTCCTTGGTGTCGCCGTTGTGGAGGATGTAGGAGAGGCTGGTCGCACCCGGTGCCAGGGGCACGGTGAAGACCAGGCCGTAGGAGTCCTGGCTCGTCGGCTGCAGCGGAGAGGTCCACGAGGTCGGGTTCGCCGCCCCGGTCCACACGTGCAGTCCCCAGCCCGCGTAGTTCCCGTCAGCGCGGTGGTAGTGCAGGATCGCGGTGTTCGCCGGGACCGGCGGATAGGGACTCGGCGGCGTGGTCGACACGCTCGGGTCGCCTTGGGTGAGCCATACCTCTCCGGTCTTGGTGAGGTCGATGTGGCGATCGTCGGGGACGTCCTTGACGCCGTTGTTCTCGACGATGAATCCCACGTCCGTCGCACCGGGCTTGAGCTTGACCCAGGCGAAGGCGCCGTAGGCGTCGACACCGGTGAACGGCTGGCCGGCCGGCCAGGTCGTCTGCTGTGACGGGTCGATGTCGCCCCAGGTGTAGAGGTTCCAGCCCTGATAGTCGCCGTCGGGACGCTTGTAGTGGACGACGGCGTAGCTCCGGTTGACCGCCTGCGGCGGCTGCGGTGGCGGCACGGTTCCCACGGTCGTCGTTCCGTAGGCGTGTGCCGTGGCTCCCGCGGAGTCGACGACGACCGCTTTGTAGCGCACGGGAGTCCCGGCCGCGACTTTGGAAAGGTCCTGTGACACGCGGTAGGGGGCGTGGTCGGCGACGCCGATGGTCCGCCAGGGACCGGTGCCGATCTGGGCGGCGAACACGACCTTGTCCAGGCCGGAGCCGGGAACCGTCGCGCCGACGCTGACGAGGCCGGTCGCTCCGGCCGCCGGGGCGTCGACGGTCACCGAGGGCGCGGCGGCCGGGGCCGCGAGCCGCGCTTCGGCCTTGAACACGACGGACGACAACGCCGGCACGTCCACCGTGAGCTTGCCGTCCGGTCCGGTGGCCGGCTTCGGGCCCGCGTTCGGGTAGATCCGGTCGAAGGTCATGCCCGAGGAGTAGGTCGGGATGGACACGGTCTGGTCGGTCGTGGCGTTGTTGACCGCGACGAGGTATTCGATCTGCTGCTTGGCGTCGGTGCGGGAGAACGCGTAGACGCCGGGGCCGTCGGCGGCGTACCGCTCGACCTGTACGCCGTCGCGCAGCGCGGGGTTGTCCTTGGTCAGCCGGGACAGCTGCGCGATGGTCTGGTACAGCGGGTGCGTCGGGTCGAATTCGTCGGTCGCGTCCGTCCGGGTCGTGCCGATCTGCGGGTCCGCTGTGTAGGAGGGGGTCTGCGAGGCGAACATGTCCTGCCGCGCGGCCTTGTCCCCGCCGTTTCCGGTGAAGCCTTGCTCGTCGCCGTAATAGACCACCGGCTGGCCGCGGGTCAGGAACATCAGCTGGTTGGCCAGCACGTCCCGCTGCAACAGCTCGCCCTCGGAGGCTTTGGGGTTGTCCGAGGTGAGGAAGGATCCGATTCGGCCCATATCGTGGTTGCCGAGGAAGGTGGGCAGTTCATACGCGTTCGAGGATGCCGAGTTGTAGTCCGCGTCGGCGGCGAACAGCTGGGAGAGCGTCTGCGCCGAAGCACCCTGCGACACGTATTCGCGGGCCGCGTTCTGGAACGGGAAGTCCAGCGTCGCCTGCAGCTTGCCTTGTGTCACGTAGGACGACGTGGTGGCCGGGGAGGAGTCGTAGACCTCTCCGAAGGAGAAGAAGTCCGGCTTGCCGTGGTCCTTCGCGTACTGGGTGATCTGGGGTATGAACTGCTGCCAGAACGGCATCTCGACGTTCTTCACCGTGTCGATCCGGAAGCCGTCCACGCCGGTCTTGCGGATCCACGTGTCGTAGATGTCCTCCATGCCCTTGACGACCTCTGGGCGTTCGGTGAACAGGTCGTCGAGGCCGTAGAAGTCGCCGTAGGATCCCGATTCCCCGGCGAAGGTCGAGTTGCCCCGGTTGTGGTACATCGTGACGTCGTTGAGCCAGTTCGGCTGCTTGGCGTGCTGCTGCCCGGCGTCCAGCACCGGCGTGTAGGGGAACGACGCGGCGTTGAGCGCGGGGAACGGCTTGGACCCGTCGGCGTACTGGCTGTCGTCGAACGGCGCGCCGGAGGCGTCGAGGTAGGGGTAGGCGGACTTGGAGCGGTAGTCGTAGGTGTTCTCGGCGTCCTGGATCACGTCGGCGGTGTGGTTGGTGATGATGTCGAAGTAGACCTTCATCCCCATCCGGTGCGCGTCCTTGATCAGCGCGTCCAGTTGGGCGTTCGTGCCGAAGTGCGGGTCGACCTGGGTGAAGTCGGTGATCCAGTAGCCGTGGTAGCCGGCCGAGGCGTTGGAGCCGGTGCCCTGGACCGGCTGGTTCTTGAACACCGGCGCCAGCCAGATCGCCGTGGTCCCCAGGCCCTTGATATAGCCGAGGCGGTCGATGACGCCCTGGAGGTCGCCTCCGTGGTAGAAGCCCGGATCAGTGGGGTCGTAGCCGGTGGTCAGCCGTCCGCCGGTGAGCCCTCCGGTGTCGTTCGCCGGGTCACCGTCCGCGAACCGGTCCGGCATCACGAAGTAGAACTGCTCGTGGGTCTGGCCAGGGCGATCACTCACGGCGGCCAGCTGGGCGTCGCCCGGCTCCGGCGGCGGAGCCGAGGCCCGGGCGGGGAGCACGGTGAGCAGTGAGGCGGCCAGGGCCGCGGCCATCGCGGCCGCCGACGCCTTCATGCGTGGTCTCCGACGCAAGGCAGAACCCTCCTCGGTGTAGGGGTGGACGCATGCCGTCGTCAAGCGATGCAGGCGGACGATAGCAAGCACGGGCCACCCCTGGAAAGCCTTTCGCAAACTTGCAGAAACACTCGTCCCACGTCATCGCCTCGCGATGGGGTGCCGGCTTGCAGAAACGGCCCGAAACAAACCTCTGCCATCGCGCTGACCAGCGTTTCGCTCGATGTACTCTTGCAAGTTTCAGAAAGTTCACGAAAACCATTGACTCGCCGTCACGGCCGCGCCACTCTTCCGGTGCACGTCCAGGTCAGCGGCCGCGGCCTCGTCTCGATCGGATCGTCGCCACCGGAAGGCTCCTTTTCATGCGCTCACCTTTCAGCACGCGTATACGTGCCCGATCAGCCGGCGTCGCCGCGGCGGTAGCCGCGGGCTCGCTGGTCGCCGCGGCCCTGACCGTCGCCGGAACGTTCGGCTCGCCGGCCGCCCACGCCGCATCGGGCGGCACCCCGCGGGATGTCGTCGCGAACCTGTTCGAGTGGAACTGGCCCTCGGTCGCCGGGGAATGCACGACCGTGCTCGGGCCCAAGGGCTACGGAGCCGTCCAGGTCGCGCCGCCGCAGGACTCGATCCGCTTGTCCGGGTCGCATCCGTGGTGGGAGGTGTACCAGCCGGTCGGGTACGACCTGAACAGCCGCATGGGCACCGAGGCACAGTTCGGCGCCATGGTGTCGGCCTGCCACGCCGCCGGCGTCCAGGTCTACGCGGACGTCGTCATCAATCACACCGCCGGGGCGAACCAGACGTCGACCGACAGCTACGGCGGCGCCTCGTTCAACCCCGCGACGTACTCCTACCCGTCGATCGGCTACGACACGTCGAACTTCCACTTCGACCCGCCGTGCCCCAACACCGATCTGACCATCAAGGACTGGAACAACGTCACCCAGGTCCAGGAGTGCCAACTGGTCGCCCTCTCGGACCTGTACACCGAGCAGGACACGGTACGCACGAAGATCGCCGGCTATCTCAACAAGCTGGAGGGCTACGGCGTCGACGGCTTCCGAGTGGACGCCGCCAAGCACATCGCGCAGGCCGACATGGCGGCGATCCTCAGCAAGGTGAACAACACCAACGCCGGGGCGCGGCCGTACCTGATGCAGGAGGTCTTCCCGGGCAGCAGCGGCCAGCTCGCACCCGCGGCGTTCGAGGGCAACGGCAACGTCCTGGGCTTCGACTACGCCTACGGCCTGCGCAGCGCGTTCCTCGGCTCCATCACCGGTCTGCAGAGCTTCGGCCAGGGCTTCGAGCCGTCCGGCTCCGACGCCGTCATGGTCTCCAACCACGACCTGGAGCGCAACGGCTCGGCTCTGAGCTACAAGAACGGCGCCACCTACACCCTGGCGACGGAGTTCGAGCTCGCCTACGGCTGGGGCAGCACCCCGCAGGTCTATTCAGGGTTCGACTACAGCAACAACGACCAGTCCCCGCCGGCCGACGGCAACGGCTACGTGACCGACACCGTCTGCGGCACCGGCGTGTGGGAGTGCCTGGACCGGCAGCAGGGCGTGGCCAACATGGTCGGCTTCCACAACGCCACGGCCGGTCAGGCCGTCGCGCACTGGTGGTCGGACAACAACAACGCCATCGCGTTCAGTCGGGGCGGCGCGGGGTGGATCTCGCTCAACAACGAGGACTCGACGGTCAGCGCCACGTACCAGACCGGCCTCCCGGCCGGCACGTACTGCGACGTGATCCACGGCGACTTCGCCAACGGTGCCTGCACCGGCCCGACCGTGGTGGTCGATGCTTCGGGTACCGCGAAAGTGAACACGGCGGCCAAGGACGCGGTCGCCATCGATGTCAACGCGGTCGTGGGGTCCGGCGGAGGACCTTCGTCGTCCAGCTCTCCGCCGACGACGCCGTCCACCACCCCCTCCACCACCCCCTCCACCACGCCCTCCACGGCCCCGAGCGGCCAGGTCTCCGAAACCTTCTCGGTCACCGGAGCCCCCGCCAGCGCCCCGGTGTATCTGGTCGGCTCACTCCCCGCCCTCGGCAGCTGGAACACGGGATCGGCGATCCCGCTGGCCCAGAACCTCAGTACCTGGTCGTCAACGGTGACCCTGCCGGCCGGCACCGCCTTCGAGTACAAGTACATCGCCAAGGACAGCAACGGAAACGTCACCTGGGAACTCGACCCGAACCACAGCGCGACCACCGGATCAACCGGCGCCACCCTGAACGACACGTGGCACGGAGCGACGTCCACCGTCAGCGCCGCCTTCAACGCCACCGCGACCACCTGGTACGGCCAGAACGTCTACCTGGTCGGCTCGATACCGGCCCTGGGCAGCTGGAACGTGGCGAACGCCGTCGCGTTGTCCTCCGCGACCTACCCGGTGTGGCGCGCGACTGTGGCCCTGCCGCCGAACACGACCTTCGCCTACAAGTACATCAAGAAGGACCCCGACGGCTCCATCGAATGGGAGTCCGGCAGCAACCGCTCCTACTCCACCGGAGCCTCCGGATCCGTCACGCTCAACGACACCTGGAACGGCACCGCCTCACCCGCTCCAGTGAAGGTCACCTTCAACGAGAACAAGACCACCGTCATGGGCCAGAACGTCTATGTGGTCGGCGACATCACCGAACTCGGCGGCTGGGACCCGGCCAAGGCCGTGTCGCTGTCCTCGGCCGGCTACCCGGTCTGGTCCGGAACAGTGGCGATCCCCCAGGGCCAGTCGTTCGAGTACAAGTACATCGTCAAAGACTCCGCCGGCAACGTCACCTGGGAGTCCGGCAGCAACCGCACAGGCAACAGCGGCACCGGCGCCACGTTGACCCTGAACGACAGCTGGAAGTGAGGTAGGACGCCCTCGCCCTCACGCCACGCGCAGCAGCTCCGCGACATCATCCAACCGGGTCACGAGCAGGCCCAGCGTCGCACCGAACACGCCGGCGACCAAGGCCAGCGACAGGTGCAGCGGGCCGTTCGCCTGTGAGCCGAGCAGGCCGGCCAGGCAGGCGGCGATGAGGGTGATGTTCCTGGCGACGTGGCGGGGGGCGAGCGGGGTCGTCGAGGCGCCGAAGCAGCGGCAGGACGTGGCGGCGCCTCGGCGGCGCAGCACCGCGGCGATCGCGGCGGTGAACACCGTGAGCAGTCCGGTGGCCAGAACGTACGCGGCGACGGCGGCGATCCGGGACGGGATCAGGGCCAGGACGACGATCGCGGCTTCGGCGGCGACGGCCGAGCGGGCGGCGAGGTCCACGCGGTCGTCTCCGACGACCGCCATCCGCCGGAGGGAGTCCACGAACTCGTCCCAGGCCGTCCGGCCCCAGACCTTACCGGCCGTCGAGAAGACGAAGACCGTGCAGAGCAGGAGCCGTCCTGCGACGTCGACGTAGCGCACGGAGGGCACGCTAGCGACGGCCCGTCCGCGCCGGCAACGGCCGCGTAGCCGGTGCGTAGTCCGCGACTAGCGGCGCTGAGCAGTCTTGAGCCGTCCGATTTCCTACGCCTGAGAGGCGAATTCCATGGGACGCATTGCAGATTGGCTCCTCGCTCGGATCGTTCCGACCACGGAGGCCGCGGCCGGCTGCTCGACCACGCGGGTCTGCCAGGACTGCCCCTACCCGCGCGCCTACCTCGGGCAGCTGAAGACCACGACCTGCTGCCTGAACGAGGGCTGCTCGACCTCCTACTCGAGCTGCGGTTCCTGCTGATCCGTCGCTGAACCGGGCCGGGAGGCCTTCGGGCTTCCCGGCCCGCCGCACCGCCGTCCGTGAACCGGAAACCCTGGAGAAGCGACATGTCCTACCTCGCGGCCGCCGTGGGCCTGCTCACCCTGCTGACACTGTTCAACCTCATCCTGATGCTGGGCGTCATCCGCCGCCTGCGCGAGCACTCCGAGCGGCTCGGGAGCCTGAGCGGCGCCGGCGTGCCGGTCCCCGCGGGCCCGATGATGCCCGTCGGAGAGACCGTCGGCGCCTTCACCACCGCCACCACCGACGGCGAGACCGTCTCCAGCGAGCTGTTCGACGGCGAGACGCTGGTCGGGTTCTTCAGCCCCGGCTGCCAGCCCTGCAAGGTGCAGCTGCCCAGGTTCGCCGCTCACGCCCGGTCCTTCCCCGGCGGCCGCGACCGGGTGCTGGCCGTGGTCGTCGTCGGGGGGCCGGACGAGGACCCCGAGCCCTATGTCAAGGCTCTGGCGGGTGTGGCGCGGGTCGTCGTGGAGCCGCACGGCGGGCCGCTGTACGACGCCTTCGAAGTCACGGGCTTCCCGTCGGTGGCCCTGGTGGACTCGTCGGGAACGGTCCAGGCCACTTCGGCGCGGGTCGGTGACCTCTCCGCGGCGCGACCGCAGGCCGTCGGTGGCTGACCCCGCCGCGGCGCCCGCCCCCAGCCCGTCGGCGGGCGCCGTCGCCGCGACGCTCGCCCGGCTGATCTGGCGATCTGCGCGGGTCCTCGTCGCGGGCCTGTTCCTCATCACCGTCGCCGAGGCCGTGCTGCCGCTGGTCGCGGCCTGGCTGACCAAGCAGCTGATCGACCGGCTGGCCGGACAGGGGCCGGTGCTCGGCATCGCGGTCCCGCTCGCGGCGGCCGGCGTGGCGACGGCGTGTCTGCCGAGGATCGCCCTGTACCTGCACAACGAGGCGACCCGGCGGATCGGGGCGCAGGCGCTGGACGACCTGTTCGCCGCCAGCGGGCGGCAGGTCGGCCTGGCCAGGTTCGAGGACCCGGCGTTCCTGGACCGCCTGCGGCTGGCCCGGGACGGCGGCAACGACGTCGGACGGCTGCTGGACACGGTCTTCGGGCTCGGCCGGGGCGCTCTGACCCTGATCGGCTTCGTCGCCGTGCTGCTGACGATCAGTCCGGTCATGACCGGGCTGCTCCTGGCCGCCGCGGTGCCGATGCTGTGCGCCGAGCTGGCGCTGTCGCGGCGGCGGGCGACGACCCGGATGCGGATCGAGCCGCACCACCGCCGCGAGTTCTTCTTCAGCCAGCTGTTGTCCGGCGTCCAGGCCGCGAAGGAGCTGCGGGTGTTCGGCAGCGGCGACCATCTGCGCTCCCTGATGATGCGGGAGCGGGGCAAGGCCAACGCCGCCCAGCGGCGCGCCGAGCGCCGTGAGGTCTGGGTCCAGTCGGGACTGTCGACCGCGTCGGCGACGCTCGCGGGCGGGGCGCTGGTCTGGGCCGCGGTCTCCGCCCGGGACGGCCGGCTGACCCTGGGAGACGTGTCGATCCTGGTGGCGGCCGTGGCGAGCGTGCAGTCGGCGCTGCAGGGGCTGGTGTCCTCGCTGGCCGGACTGCGGGAGCAGGGGCTGATGGCGGGCGCCTTCGTGGCGGTCATGCGCACCGAGCCGGATCTGCCGGTGGCGGCCGATCCGCGGCCCACGACCACCTTGCGGCGCGGGATCGAGATCCGCGACGTCTGGTTCCGCTACAGCCCGGCCCATCCGTGGGTGTTGCGCGGTGTCGATCTCACGATCCCGGCCGGGACCACCGTCGCCCTGGTCGGTACCAACGGCTCGGGGAAGAGCACGCTGGTGAAACTGCTGTGCCGGTTGTACGACCCGACCGAGGGCGCGATCCTCTGGGACGGGGTGGACCTGCGCGACCTGGACCCGGCCGAGCTGCGGGCCCGGGTCGGCGCGGTCTTCCAGGACTTCATGGCCTACGACCTGAGCGCCTCGGAGAACATCGCCATGGGCGACGTCACCGCCCTCGGCGACGACGGCCGTCTGCACGACGCGGCACGCCGCGCCGGCGTCGACGGCGTGCTCAGGGCTCTGCCACACGGCTACGACACGATGCTGACGAGGATGTTCGTGGGTGAGGACGGCGAGGAGGGCACGGTCCTGTCCGGCGGCCAATGGCAGCGGCTGGCGCTGGCCCGCGGACTGCTGCGCACCGGACGGGACCTGATGATCCTGGACGAGCCCAGCTCGGGTCTGGACCCGGAGGCGGAGCAGGAGATGCACGCGGCCCTGCGGGCGGCCCGGCTCGGACGGGCGAACCTGCTGATCTCGCACCGCCTGTCGGCCGTGCGTGACGCCGACTCGATCGCCGTGCTGGAAGGTGGCCGGATCGTGGAGACCGGGGACCACGCCGGGCTGCTCGCGTCCGACGGGAAGTACGCGGGCCTGTTCCGGTCGCAGGCCGCGGGATACCAGCTCGACGCGGAGCCGGTGTGAGCGCGGGGACGGCGGCTGTGGCCGTGGGGGCCGTCGTGGCCCTGGCGGCGGGACTGGCAACAGCGCTCCTGGTGCGCCGGCGCTACCTGCTGGTGACCGTCACCGGTCGCAGCATGCTGCCCACCTACACGGCCGGCGATCGGCTGCTGGTGCGCCGGGCCGGCGTCGGGGCGCTGCGCGCCGGAGCCGTCGTGGTGTTCCGCAGCCCCGGCGTCCTCGACCCGGAGGCGTTCGAGGGTGTCGACGACGATCCCGCCACCGTGCGCTACGTCCTGCCGGACGACCGGCTGCTCGTCAAGCGGGTCGCCGCGGCGCCGGGCGACCGGCTGCCCGCCGAACTGGCCGCCCTCGGCGACCGGACGGTCCCGCCCGGACGTATCGCAGTTCTCGGTGACAACCCTCTGATCAGCTACGACTCGCGGACCTACGGCTACGTCCCGGATGAGCTGATCGTAGGGCTAGCCGTGCGGCGTTTCGTGTAATACCCTCCGGAGCCAATGGATCATGATCAGGATTCTGATAAGTACCCCCCTCCGGTCTACCGACTGCTGGGCCAGGTACGGATCGTGGACGGCCGGGGCCGAACGCCCGCGTTGCGGCCGCAATGGCGGGCCACTCTGGCCTGCCTGCTGTTGAACGCGAACTCCGTCGTCACCTTCGAACGGCTCGCCGGCGCGCTGTGGGGCCACGACGCCCCGCCCACCGCGCGGACCCAGATCCACGCCGCCGTCTCCGCGCTGCGCCGGGCCGATCCCGGCGCGGCCGTGGAGTCGGTCGCCGGCGGCTATCTGCAGCGTGTCGGCCCGGAGGACCTCGATCTGTTCGCGTTCCGCGCCCTGGTCGCCCGCGCCCGCGCGACGACCGACCACGACCGGGCGAGCGACCTGTTACGCCAGGCGCTTGACCTGTGGCAGGGCGAGGCGCTGGCCGACATCACCTCTGATTACGCCGCCGCCGTGCGCCGCCAGCTCGCCGAGGAACGGTTCCAGGCCTACGAGCGGCTCGCCGAGGCCGAACTCGCCTGCGGCCGCCACGACACGCTGGTCCCGTTGCTGCGCCGGCTGCTGGCGGAGGACCCGCTTCGAGAACGCTTCACCGCCATGCTGATGCTCGCGCTCTACCGCTCCGGGAAACAGGCGGAGGCGCTCGCCTGCTACGAACGCCTGCGCGGCCGGCTCGCCGACGAACTCGGCATCGATCCGGGGTCGGCGTTGCGCGACCTGCACCTGGCGATCCTGCGGCACGCCCCGTCCCTGGACGGCGACCGCCCGGCCGCGCGGCCGACGCCCGCGCACCTTCCCGCCGCCGTGCCGGGGCTGGTCGGCCGGAGCGGGGAGCTGGCCGAGCTCGACCGGTCGGTCACCGCCGGATCGACGTCGACTCTCGCCGTTGTCAGCGGAAGCCCGGGAGTCGGCAAGTCCGCCCTCGCCGTGCACTGGGCCCACCGCGTCGCGGACCGGTTTCCCGACGGCCAGCTGTACGCGGACATGCGCGGCTCCTCGCCGACCGGCAAGCCGGTGGACCCGGCCGAAGTGCTGCAGGGATTCCTGGAAGCCCTCGGCGTCCCGGCACGGCGGCTGCCCACGACGACCGACGCCCGGATCGGGCTGTACCGCAGCCTGCTGCGCGATCGCAAGGTGCTGATCCTCCTGGACGACGCCCGGGACGCCGAGCACGTCCGGTGGCTGCTGCCGGCCGCGCCACAGTGCTTCACCCTGGTGACCAGTCGCAGGGAACTGACCGGACTGGTCGCCGCCGAGGGCGCGCGACCACTGGTCCTGGACATGCTCACCGACCACGACGCCCGGACCCTGTTGCTGTCGCGGCTGGGCGACGACCGCGCGGCCACCGACGCCGCCGCCCTCCAGCGGATCGTCCACCGCTGCGCCGGCCTCCCCATCGCACTCGCGATCGTGGCCGCCCGCGCGGCCCTGCGCCCGGCCCTGTCGCTCGGCGAGCTCGACACGAAGCTGGGCCAGCCGGTGCGGCTGGACTGGTTCGACGGCGGAGATCCGGCCACCGACCTCCGGACCCTGTTCGCACGGTCCTACGCGGATCTCTCCGAAGGCGCCGCCCGGCTGTTCCGCCTGCTCGGCCTGCACCCGGGCCGGACCTTCACGCCGACCGCCGCCGCCGCTCTCCTGGGACGGGGACCGGAGGCGACCGGCCAGCTCCTGGAGGAGCTGGTCCGAGCACACCTGCTGACCGAGGAGAGCCGCGGCCGCTTCACATGCCACGACCTGCTGCGTGCGTACGCGCGGGAACTTTGCGACGACCCGGCGGCCGAACGCCGGCTGCTCGATTTCTACCTGCACTCCGCCTACGCCGCCAATCAGCGGTACCGGCCCAAAATGGGCACCCTCCACCTGGAACCGCCGGCCGAGCCGGTGCCCCTGGAGCGGTTCGGCGACCGCCAGTCGGCCCTGGACTGGCTCAGGGCCGAACACCAGGCCCTGCTCTCCGTCGCCGGCCGCGCCGTCGCCCTCGGCCTGGACCGGCACGCCCGGCAGTTGGGCTGGGCGGTGCGCGCCTACCAGCAGCATCCGGTCCACTGGCAGGCGGAGCAGCGTGTCCAAGCCATGACCGGCGAGCCGACCCGCTGCAGCGGCGGCGACATCGCAACCAAGGCTCTGACCCGCAGTGGCTGAGCCCCGCTTCGGCTGAAGGACCGGTCGAAGCACCCACTCCCATCTCAGGAGGCCGCGGTTCGAGCGAGTCCTCGGGCTACACGCTGCCTTCCGCGACGGTCACTCCGGCGTCCGCCTGCTGGAGCTCGCGCTCACGGTCCGGCCCGCTCCGCCGCACGACGGCGAACGGAACCGGACTCCGCGGGTCGGCGCGTCGCCCTCACCCGGCCGCGAGGTCCAGGCTGGCGGGGATCGCGGTGAACGCGTCGTGCAGGCGGGCGAGCAACGTCTCGCGTCCCCCGTCGGCGCCGGACCGGACCCACTCGCGCGCCGAGACGCTCCAGGCCGTCATCGTCAGTTCGGACAGGACGTGCAGCCGCAGGTCTTCGGGGTCCAAGCCGAGCTTCGCGGCCAGGGTGGCCCGCGCCCGACGCTTGACGTCGTTGCGCTGGAGTTCCACCTGGGACAACAGCGCGGCGGCGGTCATCACCAGGCGGCGCGTGGCCACGTAGCGCTCGTCCCAGTCCGGCGGCAGGGCTGTCGCGGCCTCAGCAAGGGTGTCGCACAACGCCGGGAAGACCGGACCGGACAGGCCGCGTGCTTCGAGGGCGGCCAGCCAGACGGTCCAGACCTCGGTCTCGGCCTCGATCGCCGCCGCCTCCTTGCTGGGGAAGGTGCGGAAGAACGTGCTCTTCGAGACCTCCACGGAGTCGGCCAGCTCGTCGACCGTCGTGGCGTCGAAGCCCTTGGCCGTGAACAGCGTCAGCGCGGCGTCGGCCAGAGCCCGGCGGGTGCGCAGCTTCTTACGCTCGCGCAGGGGCAGGGAGCGGTCGCCGGACGGGGAAGTCGGAACGCTCGGAGCGGTCGGCATGACGGTCATCATACCGCATGTGACGCCGAGAGCCGATAGACATCCAGCCTCTATCGATACTTGACACTTTTTGAGACTCAGTGTCATTCTCTACTCGGCGCCAGACGGCACGACGGCGCCGCCGCCGACCAACCAGCAACCAGCAACCAGCAACCAGCAACCAGCAGGCACCAACCACCAGGAACCGACCACCACGCAAGGAGCCCGACCATGTCAACCGCCAGCCCTGCCGCCGTGACCCTGAACCCCCAGATCCTCGGCCAGGCCGAGAACGCCCACCGCGCCCTGCTGGAGAAGGTCCTGGCCGGAACCGGCCTGGACTACCCCGCCTGGGTCGCGCTGAAGCTGGCCTCCGTCGGCCCGACCGGCACCGGCGACCAACTCGCCGCCCGAGTCGCCGCCGCCACGAAGCTCGACACCGCAAAGGTCACCGCCGCCCTCGACGCAGTCATCGCCGCCGGGCTGCTGGAGTCACGCGACGGCGAGCTCACTCCCACCGCCTCCGGCGACGACCTGCACCGCGATCTGTCCGCCACGATCGCCACCACGCTCGGCCGCGTCTACGGCCAGGTGTCCGCCGAGGATCTGGCGGTGGCCGGCCGGGTCCTGGCCACGGTGACCGCGGGCGTCAACGCCGAACTCGCAGCCTCCTGACACCCGAACCCGGCAGCCGGAGACACCGTCCAACGCCCAAGGCCGCTACGCTGGCAGCGATCGACATGCCGTGTACGCGGACGGGGGGATCGATGTCCAGGAAGGCCCGCGGCCTTTCCGCGCTTGTGGTCGGCGCTCCGGTGAGCATGGCCGCGTGGCAGTTCGTGCCCTTGGCACAACCGGCTATAGGCGCTACGGGGGTTGTGCTGTTCGGCAGATGGCTGACTCGAATCGTCATCGGCGAACTCCGTGACTGAACGCGCCCAGGGGCGCCAGCGTGAAACACGGGTCAGCAGCGGTGTCGCCTGAACAGCGCCATCCGATGCCCGGCGCGGCCGGACCACCCCGCACGATCGAGATATGTCCTTGCATGGCCTCAGAGTCACCCTCCAGCCGCCCGACGGCACCCCGTTCGTCGAGGACGCCATCCTCACGCTCGCGACGGGATCCAACGGTGGTCAGGTCTACAGCGGCAACGGCGGCTTCTGGATCGAAGTCATCGACGACGCTGACGGCACCCACCGCGTCGTGGACTTCGGCTGGCCGGACGGGAAACGCGAGCACACCATCGTCGGCCAGGAGTCGATCATGATGTAGTCGCCGCCGGCCGACGGCCCTCTCCTCGACGAGCTGCCCGGTCGCCCGCCCCGCACCTTCGAGCAATGGGCGCGAGCCGACGTGGAGCGATTCCGGTAAGAGTCAGCGCTGCCGTGCAGCACGCCGAGCCTTGATCGCAGCGCGGCGTTCCTCGAACTTGCGAGCCTGTGCGTCCAGGGCGTCGAGATAGTCACCGATCTCCGTCTGGGCACGCTGCCCATCGGGACCGAGCCCGCCGAGCGTCAGGACTTTGAGGTGACGCAGGACCGGACGCAACACGTCGTCGTGATGGATCCGCAGGTCGTAGACGCCGCCCAGGGCGATCGTGGCGGCGGCGCGCTCGAACCCGGGCATGCCGTGCCCCGGCATCCGGAAACCGGTCACGACATCGGCGACAGCTCGCATCCCCTGGTCCGGAGCCGCCTCGATCGCCGCGGCCAACAGGTTCCGGTAGAAGATCATGTGCAGGTTCTCGTCCGCCGCGATGCGGGCCAGCATCTGCTCCCCCGCCGCGTCGCCGCATTCCCGGCCGGTGTTGCGGTGCGAGATCCGGGTGGCCAGCTCCTGGAAGGCCACGTAAGCGATCGAGCGCAACGCGGAGTGCCGATGATCCGACTCGAAACCACCGCTCATGTGAGTCATGCGAGCCGTCTCCAGCGCCGCGGGATCGACGGCACGCGTGGTGAGCAGGTAGTCGCGCATCACCATGGAGTGCCGGGCCTCCTCGGCGGTCCAGCGGTGCACCCAGGTCCCCCAGGCACCGTCCCGGCCGAACAGGGTCGCGATCTCACGGTGATAGCTGGGCAGGTTGTCCTCAGTGAGCAGGTTCACCACCATCGCAGTGCGGCCGACCTCGGTCAGCGACGACTGCGCGGGGTCCCACGGCTGACCACCCAGCGGACCATCGAAGTCCAGGCCCTGGCTCCACGGCACGTACTCGTGCGGCATCCACTCCCGGAACACGCCCAGGTGCCGGTCGATCTCCCGCGCGACGACGGGTTCCAGATCGACGAGCAGGCGGGCATCGGTCCACGTCGTGCGGTTCGGGGGTACGGCAGGGCTGGTGGTGCTCATGGCGGTGGTCTCCAACGTCGGTGATCAGCTGGGTTACGCCACCGTAGGTTCGGGCGGATGGCCCCGACCAGGGCCGAAAGGCCCTAATGGGGTTCCGAAGGAGGCCGCCAAGCGGTGCTCAGCGTCATCGACGCGAATCGCAGGCAGATACCCCCGAGGGCTGATGGGAGCTCGCCCCTACGAGGGAGCCGGCGATCATCCCAGAGCTCGATGATCTCTACCGCCATTCCCGCGAAGCTGATCTCCGTGAAGACATGGAGAGCTCAGCCGACCGAACAGCCCGTCGCACGCTGGGCGGAACGTACCGCGCATGCCATACCGCTCCTGGTGCTGCCCTGGTGCCTGTGGCGATTGCCCTTTGGGTTCGGTTTCACCATGGGAATGGCCGAAGATCAGGGGAGCTTGGCTGGATGGGCACCCTTCTACGTCTTCGGCCTCAGCATCTTCAGCGAGGGCGCGGCGCACCTGGCTTACGGCCTGGTCCGGGGCTGGGGTGAGGTCGTGCCGCGGTGGGTTCCGCGGCTGGCTGGCAGGCGGATTCCACCGCTCGCGGCGGTCGTCCCGGCGACCGTCGGGGGGCTGGTGATGACCGGTGTACTGATCCAGACCGTTTTGATCTGGTTGCACACGCCAGGGATGAAGGGCCCCGAGTACAGCTCGGCCTGGTGGCGTCTGCTCTCGGATATCTGCATCGCTCCCGGCCTGCTATGGGGGCCGCTCGTCCTGCTCCTCACCCGCGCCTACTATGTCAGGCGGAGTCGAAGTGAGTCTCGCATACGCCGCTGACCGGCATGGACGGCAACGGTCCATATTCGGTCACCGGGCCGTCCGCCGATGCCGGGACGACGCCGAGCGCCGCGGCCGCGGCCCAGACACCGGCCGATGCCAGGGCTCTCCGCATGCGGTTCCATGAGCACACCGACAGACCCATGATGACCTCAGCAACTCGTAAGACCGGCGAAGGAGAGCCCCTCCGATCCCTGACTGCCCCAGGGGCCGAGGAGAATACGCAATGTCACCCGAACGTGGCGGTGGTAACCGGGCAAAGCGCGTCCGCCTCTCGCCTTCGGCCGACGGTCCATCAGCTCACGGCACCGAGTACGGCGCCCCCACGATCCACCCACCCGGGCTGGGTTCGGGCAACGGCTCGTCGAGATCCCCGACGCTGAGCAGTTCCACCGGATCACCGAGGCGGATCGTCCCGGGGCGGCCCACCCAGCAGTTCAGCGCCAGCTTGGTCCCGAACACGCGGTGGATGCGGCGCAGCACGTCAAGGTTCTGGGAACCGTCGTCGGGGTCGATCGTCGTCACGATGCAGCGGGCGCGCAGAGTCCGGACTCCGATCAGCGCCTCGCCGATCCGCAGCACCGCACCCGGCCACTCACGCTCGGCCAGTCCCGGTACGCCGCCGACGACGATGTTCGGGCGCAGGCGGCGTCCGTCGTAGCCGAACGCCTCGATCCCGCCGTCGGTGGCGACCAGCAGCGGGAGCACGTCGAAGCGCTCGGGACCGGTGTACCAGACCGGTTCGGCGCCCTCGCCGGCCGCGTGGCGGACCAGGTCCGCGGCCTCCGGGCCGTCCCACGGCAGACCATTGATACGCACCGCGCCGTCGGGGCCGGTGGTGCCGTCCAGTCCGAGCAGCCGATGCCGCGTCCGGGCGGTGGCTACGTCGCCTCGCTGCCGCACGTGGACCACACGGTCACCGGCCACACCGTCCGCGGTCAGCACCGCCGAGCCGAGCCGTTCACCGCGCAGTGACTTCACCGGGTACCGCCACAGCTCGGCAACATGCATCACACCGCCACCTTTCTAATGCATAAACAAGGCTGTATCCGTTAGTATGACGTCCTCGCCTTCTAACGGCAACTGGAGGACCGTTACGTTAGATGCGCGATCGCCCACCGGAGCCGAGCGGCACACCGCGGCCCGCGTTGCCCGGCGGCGGCACCGCCCGGTGCAGCGGCTGGTGGCAGCGATGCGGCGCTGATCGGCGCCAAGGGCGGATTCCGGCGGTGGGGTACAGACGGGGTGCGCCACTCAGCGGGCTTCAGCTGCCGCCGGTTCGGTGGTCACTTCCTCGAAAGACGGGCGTCCGGCTGGCAGGTGCCAGACTTACGGGCGCCCCGACATGTGGCGCGTTTACCCATGTCAGGCGGGGTACAAGCCAGATCGTGCCGTCGAACCTCGA
Organism: Catenulispora subtropica; assembly: GCF_039531675.1. Taxonomy (NCBI): domain Bacteria; kingdom Bacillati; phylum Actinomycetota; class Actinomycetes; order Catenulisporales; family Catenulisporaceae; genus Catenulispora; species Catenulispora subtropica. The sequence goes on along the minus strand of NZ_BAAAQM010000010.1, from coordinate 52,174 downwards.
CAGAATGACCAAACGCGCCGTCAAGCGGGTGCCGTCACCCCTGCTCCGCTGGGGTCTGCGGCTGGGCGCGAAGATCCTGCTGCCTCTGGTCGGAGCCGCCGCGACCGCCGGGGTCCAGCGGCTTCGGGGGCGGTTCGGGCCTCGCGTCGGTGCGGAGGGGATGGTGATCGTCGAGATCAACCGGGAGCTGAACGAGCTTGCTCCGGCGTCCGGAGATCCCGCGGCGCCGCTTGTCGTTCTCGCCGAACGGGCGGACCTCACCCTGGCCAGGGTGCCCGAGCGCCCCGACGTCACCTGCCTGCGGGCCGTGCCCAAGCGGGTCGGTGACGACATCCGTCAGGAGGTCGCCCTGGCCAAGCAGCTGCTGGATCGTTGACGGGCGGCGCGGGCAGAGCCCGGGTCTCAGTCCAGGAAGCCGCGGAGAAGCATGGCGGTGCCGTCGAGGTGTTCGAGCATCGCGCGGCGAGCGCCGTCGGGGTCTCCGGCGAGCACGGCGTCGGTGATGCGCTCGTGCTGCTGGGCGGCGTGGCGGAGGTTGACCTGCATCATCGGGATGGATTCGAGGAGGTCGTTGACGCGGAGGCGGGCCTCGGCGACTGCGGCCTTCAGCTGGGGGGAGCCTGACAGTTCGGCGACTGTCAGGTGGAAGCGGGTGTCGGCGATCCGGTAGTTCTCCTGGGTCGCCTCTTTTGTGGCGGTCATGCGGGCGGTCAGGAGTGCGCGGACTTCGGCGTCGAGGGTTCGGGCCGCGGCGGCTTCGGCGGCGCCGGCTTCCACGACGCGGCGGAACACCAGCGTGTCCTCGAGGCCGTAGGGCAGGAGGTCCAGTGCGTCGCGGAGGTGTCCGGGGGGTGCCGGGGTGCGGAGGATGTAGGTGCCGCCCGAGCGGCCGCGGCGGCTTTCGACGATGCCCTCGGCTGCCAGCACCCTGATGGCTTCGCGGAGGGTGTCGCGGCTGACGCCGAGCAGGTTCGAGAGCTCGCGTTCGGGGGGCAGGCGGTCGCCGACCGGGACCTCGCCGAGTTTGATGGCCCGCAGGATCCGCTCGATCGTGTCCTCGAAGGCGTTGCCTGCGCGGACGGGCTGGAACAGGGAATAGGCATGGACGCTCCCGTCCGTCACGGCCATCCACGCTCCTTTCGAAGGCTGGTTCTCCGGCCCCTGGGGCCGACCTGCTCGAAGAGTCTTCCATGCCGGGGCCGGGCGTAATCTTCGCAGGTGGAAAAGCCCGGCGATCCGTCCAATGGCGGCGCTTGAGGCGCCGGACTTCCCGTTGTCCATTTTGCCAGCATCGGTGCCGTTTCTGGGGATGGCGCCGCACCCTCTTGACACTCCCGAGGGGTCCGGGGAAACTTGCGGGCACGGCAATGGCCTGCTTTCAAACCATTAAATCCCGTGACGCGCTCCATCCACCCTGCTTGTTGGAGGTGCTCCGTGACCGCTGAACCCACCGGGACGGTCCATCCGTCCGAAACCGTCGACGCCGTCCTGGAGGAGGACGAGCGCCGGTTGCACGAGATGGGCTACGCCCAGGAACTGGCCCGGTCGATGTCGGGCTTCTCGAACTTCGCCGTCTCGTTCTCGATCATCTCGATCCTGTCGGGGTGCCTGACCCTCTACGGTTACGGTCTGACGACCGGCGGCCCGGCGATGATCACCTGGGGGTGGCCGCTCGTCGGCGCGATGACGCTGCTGGTGGGGCTGGCCATGGCCGAGGTCTGCTCCAGCTACCCGACCGCCGGCGGACTCTACTTCTGGGCGGCGAAGCTGGCTCGGCGCAACGGGGCCGCCTGGTCCTGGTTCACCGGCTGGTTCAACTTCCTCGGCCAGGTCGCGGTGACCGCGGGCATCGACTACGGCGCCGCCCTGTTCACCAACGCCTTCCTCGACATGCAGTGGGGCTTCGCGGCCACGCCGGGCCACACCGTGATGGTCTTCGGCGTGATCCTGCTGCTGCACGCCCTGCTGAACACCCTCGGCGTGAAGCTGGTGGCGCTGTTCAACGACGTCAGCGTCTGGTGGCACGTCATCGGCGTCACGATCGTCGTCGGCGTGCTCGCCTTCTGGCCCTCGCACCACGCCTCGGTGAAGTTCGTGTTCACCAAGTTCGTCAACGAGACCGGCTTCCACAACCCGCTCTACGTGGGCCTGCTGAGCCTGCTGCTGGCGCAGTACACGTTCACCGGCTACGACGCCTCGGCCCACATGACCGAGGAGACCAAGAACGCGGCCGTGTCCGGGCCCAAGGGCATCGTCAACTCGATCCTGGTCTCGCTGGTCGCCGGCTGGGTGCTGCTCATCGGCATCACGTTCGCCATCAAGGACTACGACGGCGCGGTCAACAGCAGTACCGGGGTGCCGCCGGTCCAGATCTTCATCGACGCCATCGGCACGACCGGGGCCAAGCTGCTGCTGCTCATCGTCATCGGCGCGCAGTTCTTCTGCGGCATGGCCTCCGTGACCGCCAACTCCCGCATGATCTACGCGTTCTCCCGGGACGGCGCGCTGCCGGGCTCGAAGATCTGGCACCGGATCAGCGACCGGACCCGCACCCCCGTGAACGCGGTCTGGCTCGCGGCCGGCGGAGCGTTCGTGCTGGGCCTGCCGTCGCTGTGGAACAGCACCGCCTACGCCGCCGTGACGTCGATCTCGGTCATCGGCCTCTACATCGCCTACGTCATCCCGGTGTTCCTGCGGCTGCGCCAGGGCTCGTCGTTCGAGCGCGGTCCGTGGCACCTGGGCCGGTGGAGCCGTCCGGTGGGCGTGCTCGCCGTCACCTGGACCGGGGTGATCACGGTGTTGTTCATGCTGCCCACGGTCAGCCCGATCAACGCCAAGTCCTTCAACTACACGCCGGTCGCGGTCCTGGTGGTCCTGGGCTTCGCCGGGCTGTGGTGGCTGGTCTCGGCCCGCCGCTGGTTCACCGGACCGAAGGTGCAGGGTTCGCTCGCCGAGCTCGAAGCCGTCGAAGAAGCCATCGAACAGGAGCACAAGACCCGATGAGCCCGTTCCACCCCCGCCTGACCCTCGACGAGCTGGCCGAGCTCGTCGGGACCGGACGGATCGACACGATCGTCATGACCATCACCGACATGCAGGGACGCCTGCAGGGCAAGCGGGTGGCCGCCGACTTCTTCCTGGCCGACGTGGTCGCCCACGGCGCGGAGGGCTGCGGCTATCTGCTGGCGGTGGACGTCGACATGAACACCGTCGACGGCTACGCCATCTCGTCCTGGGACGAGGGCTACGGCGACCTCGTGATGGCCCCCGACATGTCCACCCTGCGCCTGGTGCCCTGGCATCCGGGCACGGCGATGGTCCAGTGCGACGTCACGCACCACGACGGCACCCCGGTGTCCGTCTCGCCGCGCCAGGTGCTGCGGCGCCAGCTCGACCGGCTCGCCGCGTACGGCTGGGACGCTTACGTCGGCACCGAGCTGGAGTTCATCCTCTTCAAGAACACCTACGAGCAGGCCTGGGAGCGCGACTACCACGGCCTGACCCCGGTGAACCAGTACAACGTCGACTACTCCGTGCTCGGCACCGGACGGATCGAGCCGCTGCTGCGCCGGATCCGCAACGAGATGGCCGGCGCCGGCATGGTCGTGGAGTCGGCCAAGGGCGAGTGCAACCCGGGCCAGCACGAGATCGCCTTCAAGTACGGCAAGGCCTTGGACACCTGCGACGACCACGCGGTCTACAAGACCGGCGCCAAGGAGATCGCGAGCCAGGAAGGCTCGAGCCTGACGTTCATGGCCAAGTACAACGAGCGCGAGGGGAACTCCTGCCACATCCACCTGAGCCTGCGCGACCAGAGCGGCGCCCCGGTGATGGCCGGGGAGGGACCGCACGGGTTCTCGCCGGTCATGGAGCACTTCCTGGCCGGGCAGCTGGCTTGTCTGCGCGACTTCTCGCTCCTGCTCGCGCCGAACGTCAACTCCTACAAGCGCTACATCGCCGGCAGCTTCGCCCCGACCGCGATCGCGTGGGGCCGGGACAACCGGACCTGTGCGCTGCGGGTCGTCGGCCACGGCTCCTCGCTCCGGTTCGAGAACCGGGTGCCGGGCGGTGACGTGAACCCCTACCTCGCGGTCGCGGCCCTGATCGCCGCGGGGCTGCACGGCATCGAGAACGGATTGGAGCTGGAGCCGGAGTTCGCCGGCAACGCCTACGCCTCCGACCGTCCCCGCGTGCCCTCCCGGCTGCACGACGCCGTCGAGGCCTTCGAGGGGAGCACGGTGGCCGCGTCCGCCTTCGGCAAGGACGTCGTCGAGCACTACGCGCACGCCGGCCGGGTCGAACTCGCCGCGTACGAGTCGGCGGTCACCGACTGGGAGCGCCGCCGGGGGTTCGAACGCCTGTGAACCACCGTCCGCTGATCGGCGTCAGCAGCTACCTCGACCAGGCCGCGTGGGGCGTGTGGAACCAGCGCGCCGCGCTCATCCCCCACTCCTACATCAGCGCCGTGACCCGCGCCGGAGGCGTCGCGGTGCTCCTGCCGCCGCAGGAGTCCGGCGCCCTGGAGGCCATCGCCTCCGTCGACGGTCTGGTCCTGGCCGGGGGCCCGGACCTGGACCCGGGCAACTACGGGCAGGATCCCCATCCCAGGACCGGCGCGCCCAACCTCGAACGTGACGACTGGGAGTTCGCCCTGCTGGGCGAAGCCCTGCGCCAGCGGATCCCGGTGCTCGGCGTGTGCCGCGGCATGCAGCTGATGAACGTCGCCATGGGCGGACAGCTGGTCCAACACCTGCCGGACGACCTCGGCGACCAGGGCCACCAGCCGGCGCCGGCGACGTTCGGGGAGCAGACGGTCCGGGTACGGCCGGCGAGCCGGCTGGCGACGATCGTCGGCACCGACCCCGTGCCGGTGCGCTGCTACCACCACCAGGCCGTGGCGAAGATCGGCCGGGACCTGCTGCCGGCCGCCTGGTGCGGCGACGAGACCGTCGAGGCGGTCGAGATGGCCGACCGGGACTTCGTCGTCGGCGTGCAGTGGCACCCGGAGGCCGACCCGGGCGACAACCGGCTGTTCGACGCCCTCGTCGAAGCGGCGGCCAAGAACGCGGACACCAGAGAGGCGGAGACACGATGACGGCCACGACCACCGCGAGCGGTGCGGAGCCGACCGTCCACGAGGTCGTCAACCCGGCCACCGAGGAGGTGATCGCCAAGGTCGAGCTCGCGGGCGTCGCCGAGACCGACGCCGCGATCGCGCGCGCCGCGCGCGCCTTCGAGAGCTGGCGGGCGGTGGCGCCCGCGGACCGGGCGCGGCTGCTGCGCGCCTTCGCCGCCGCCGTCGACGCCGACCGGGAGCATCTGGCCGCCCTGGAGGTCGCCAACGCCGGCCACACGATCGGCAACGCGCGCTGGGAGGCCGGCAACGTCCGCGACGTGCTGGAGTACTACAGCGCCGCGCCGGAGCGGAACTTCGGGCGGCAGATCCCGGTGGCCGGCGGCATCGACCTGACGTTCAAGGAGCCGCTCGGTGTCGTGGGCGTGATCGTGCCGTGGAACTTCCCGATGCCGATCGCGGGCTGGGCGCTGGCCCCGGCGCTGGCGGCCGGCAACCCCGTGGTGCTCAAGCCGGCCGAGCTCACGCCGCTCACCGCGATGCGGCTGGAGGACCTGGCTCTACGGGCCGGGATCCCGGAGGACGTGTTCCAGGTGCTGCCGGGCCGGGGCTCCGTGGTCGGGCAGCGGTTCGTCACCCATCCGGCGGTCCGCAAGGTCGTCTTCACCGGTTCCACGGCGGTCGGCAAGCAGATCATGGCCGGGTGCGCGGCGCAGGTGAAGCCGGTGACGCTGGAGCTCGGCGGGAAGAGCGCGAACATCGTGTTCGCCGACGCGGATCTGGCGGCGGCCGCGGCCAGCGCTCCGTCCGCGGCCTTCGACAACGCCGGGCAGGACTGCTGTGCGCGGTCGAGGGTGCTGGTCGAGGCTTCGGTGTTCGACGAGTTCATGGCGCTGCTGGAGCCGGCGGTGCGCGGCATCCGCGTCGGCGATCCGCGGGAGGAGTCCACCGAGATGGGGCCGCTGATCTCGGCCGCGCATCGGGCGAAGGTCGCCTCGTACGTGCCCGGCGACGCTCCGGTGGCGTTCCGCGGCTCGGCGCCGGACGGTGCCGGGTTCTGGTTCGCGCCGACGGTGCTGTCGCCGGTCGAGCGCGACGCGGCCGCCTTCACCGAGGAGATCTTCGGGCCGGTGCTGAGCGTCGTGCCGTTCCGGGACGAGGAGGAGGCGGTGCGGATCGCCAACGACACCGAGTACGGGCTGTCCGGGTCGATCTGGACCCGCGACCTCGGCCGGGCGCTGCGCGTGGCCCGCGGCGTGGAGTCCGGCAACCTGTCGGTCAACTCCCACTCCTCGGTGCGGTACTCGACGCCGTTCGGCGGTTTCAAGCAGTCCGGCCTCGGCCGGGAACTCGGCCCGGACGCGCTGGACGCGTTCACCGAGACCAAGAACGTTTTCATCGCTACGACAGGGAACTGAGATCATGAGCAACCGACTGGACGGCCGCGTCGCCGTCATCACCGGCGCCGGCAGCGGGATCGGCCTCGCGAGCGCGCGCCGCCTGGCCGCGGAGGGCGCGAAGGTGGTGTGCGCCGACCTGGACCCGGTCTCGGGCGAGCGGGCCGCCAAGGAGGTCGACGGCCTGTTCGTCCAGGTCGACGTCACCGACGAGGAGGCGGTGAAGGCGATGTACGCCGCGGCCGCCGCCGCCTACGGCAGCGTCGACATCGCGTTCAACAACGCCGGCATCTCCCCGCCGGATGACGACTCGATCCTGGAGACCGGCCTGGACGCGTGGCGGCGCGTGCAGGAGGTCAACCTGACCAGCGTCTACCTGTGCTGCAAGTACGTGATCCCGTACATGCGGGAGCAGGGCAAGGGCTCCATCATCAACACGGCGTCGTTCGTGGCGGTCATGGGCGCGGCGACGTCGCAGATCTCGTACAGCGCCTCCAAGGGCGGCGTGCTCGCGATGTCGCGTGAGCTCGGCGTGCAGTTCGCGCGCGAGGGGATCCGGGTGAACGCGTTGTGCCCGGGGCCGGTGAACACGCCGTTGCTGCAGGAACTGTTCGCGAAGGACCCCGAGCGGGCCGCGCGGCGTCTGGTGCACATTCCGCTGGGGCGGTTCGCGGAGCCGGAGGAGATCGCCGCGGCGGTGGCCTTCCTGGCCAGCGACGACTCGTCGTTCATGACGGCGAACACGTTCCTGGTCGATGGAGGGATCTCGGGGGCGTACGTCACGCCGATGTAGTAAGGCGATGTAGTACGGCGGCCGTCAGCCGCCGAGAGCCTCCTCGGTGATGCGGGGGAACTCGGCGGCCATGGCTTCGGCGAGGGCTTGGGCACCGGAGAGGGGGCGGACCATGACCATGAAGTCGTCGATGCGGCCGTCGGCGTCGAAGTGCAGGAAGTCGCAGCCGTCGACCTGCTTGCCGTTCACGGTGGCGGTGAAGACGAGGGCGTGGTCGCGACCGTCGGGTCCGGCGATTTCACGGACGTACTCGAAGTCTTCGAAGACCCGGAGCACGGCGCGCAGGATCGCCGAGGTGACCGCTTTGCCCGGGTAGGGCTTGAAGGCGACGGGGCTGGTGAACACGACGTTGTCGGCGAGCATGGCCTCGATCGCGGCGGTGTCTCGTGCCTCGACCGCTTCGCGGAACGGGTGCATCGGGCTCCTGGTCGGGAGAGCTGAGCTACTGCTCAGTATGGGTAGGTCGTCCCACAGGATAGCCGGGGAAGCGTCCCGGGGCTTTGGCCCCGGGACTCTTTCTGTGTCACGTGATGCGCTGGTGCGGTGCGGTGCGGTGCGGGTCGTTGTCGCGCGGTGTGGTGTCGCGCGGTGTGGTGTCGCGCGGTGTGGTGTCGCGCGGGTGGCTCAGTGGACCGCTACGTCGTCGAACTTGGTGTAGGTCGCGTCGCCGGTGTAGTTGTCGTCCTTGCTGGTCAAGGTCAGCGTGTAGCTGTGGCCGGCGGTGACCGTCGCGTTGACCTGCTTCCAGCCCGAGGAGGGGTTGACGCAAGTCTTCGGGAGCGGCGTCGTGGTGGTGCCGGTGGTGTTGTCCTTCAGGGTCGCTGTGGCCCAGTCGTAGGTCACGGTGTCCGGGCAGGTCACGTTGTACCAGAACGTCAGGGTGCTGGTGGCGGCCGGGGCGGTGAAGGTCTGGGCGATGGTCGAGGTGGTGCTCGGCGAGGTCGAGCCGACCATGGCGGCGTCAGCGCCGGTGTGCGGGCCGGAGGTGGTGATCGCGGTGATGCCCGTCGTGGTCCAGCCGGCCAGGCTGCCGGCCTCGAACCCGCCGTTGGTGATGCCGCCGCCGGCAGGGTTCACCGTCCAGGTGAAGGACGTGCTGCCGAAGGCGTTGGTCGGATCAGTGGCCTTCACCACCGTGGTGCCGGCGCCGGCCGTGGTCGGGGTTCCGGAGATCAGGCCGGTCGAGGCGTTGATCGACAGGCCGGCGGGCAGCCCGGTGGCGGTGTAGGTCAGAGTCTGGCCGGGGGCGCTGTCGGTCGCGGTGATCTGCAGGGATATCGCGGTGCCGACCGTGCCGGTCTGGTCGCCCGGGTTGGCGACGGTCACGGTGTGGCCGCTCGAGCCGGAGGCGGCGACCAGGGCCGGGACGAACTTGGCCGCGTCCACGGTGCCCCAGCCGGAGACGATGTCGAAGCCGGTGCCGGCGCAGTAGCCGACGACGGTGGAGGTCGAGTTGCAGCCGCTGGTGACATCGACGATGCCGGATGCGGTGCCGTTGGGGCCGATCGCGTAGAGCGCGGGGTTGATCAGGCCCAGGCCGCGGCCCGCGGACTGGTCGGCCAGCCCGACCAGCGCCGCCATCAGCGGCGAGGACTCCGAGGTGCCCGACGTGCCCTCCAGGGTGATGTCGGGCAGCGAGCGGCCGGTGGCACCGGTGGCGGTGGCGGTGTTCTGCTGCCAGGACGGGATGCCGAACTCGTGGGACACGCCGCCGCCGGAGCTGGACCACAGCACGTCGGGCTTGGTGCGGGTGCCGCTGCTGTTCAGCGACAGGACGGTGCCGCCGACGGCGGTGACGTAGGTCTCGTCGGCGGGGAAGGAGACCACGCGCTTGCCCCAGTTGGTGGAGTTGTCCGCCTGACGGCCGTCGGCTCCGTCGTCGCCGCTGGAGGCCAGGACGGTGACACCCGCGTCGGTGGCGGCCTTGAAGTGGCTGTCCAGGTCGTGCAGTTCGGTGGAGCTGGTGAAGTCGTCCTCGGGCGTGCCCAGGCTCATCGAGATCACGTTCGCCAGCTTGTTGGTGACCACGTAGTCCATCGCGGTCATCATCTCCGGGAATCCGGACAGACCCTGGACCTCGGCCACCGGCGTGGCGATGATCATGATCTTCGCCCCGGGCGCCAGCGTGTGGATCATGGTGATGTCGAGGTCTGTCTCCCCACCCCAGCTGTCGCAGGAGGGGTCCACACCCGGATCGGTGCAGGCGGGAACCGGACCGGCCGGCTCGATGGTCTGGACCGTCGTCGCGGGCAGGCCGTTCTGGGAGTCGTAACTGTCGATGTAGGCCTGCGCGTTCTTGTCCCCGAAGGAGACCAGCGTCGCGATGGTGAGCCCGGTGCCGTCGATGTGCTGCGCGAACAGCGGCCCGACGTCATAGGCCTTCTGCAGCCCGGACGCGGACGAGCTGAGCATGCGCATGGCCATGTCCGCCCGCTCGGCGGGCGTCGCCGCGGCGCCCACGCGGACCGCGGCGTCGCTGAAGTGGTGACCGCTGCGGCCGTGTTGCGGCTGCGGCCCGTGGGCGGATGCGGCCTGCACGGCGCCGCCGCTGAGGGTGAGCGCGCTCGCCGATGCCAGCACGACGAGTGCGGCGCCGAGCCGCATCGCGCCGCGCTTGCCGAACCCTGATACTGCCCGATGCATTGACTCCTCCAAGGAGTGGCAGGGGAGGTTGTGAGGGTGACGGTGACAGAAGAGAGCTCAAACGGTAACCCCTGGTAGCACCAAGGTTTGGTCAAGCCGTTGGAAGTGTGCGCGGCGGCGCGGGGACGCGGCATCGCGACGCCGAGGTACCTCGCCCCCGAGGTACCTCGATGCCGCAAGACGGGTCACAGACTACGAAGTCAGGTGCGAACCAAAGGCCGCGAGGTACCTCGCCTCCGAGGTACCTCGGCGCCACAAGAAGGCTCATGGGCTGCGAAGCAGGTGGGGCCCAAGGTCACGAGGCACCTCGGTGCCGTACGGGGCTCGCAGGCTACGAAATCAGGCTCGGACCATAGGCATCGAGGTACCTCGGCTCCGCAAGAAGGCTCGCAGGCTACGAAGCCCTGCGAGACCCTAGAACACGAGGTACCTCGGCGTCGAGGTACCTCGGCTCCGCAAGACGGCCCGTGGGTTGCAGTCAGGCGCGCCGACGGTCAGCCTGCTGAGTCCCGTACTTCCAGCCGGCCATGCACGCGTCCATCTCGTCGTCGTCGAGAGCGGGTTCGACAAGCGGCGCGCTGGCGCCGTCCGGGCGGGAGCGCAGGCCGTCCAGGACCACGGCCAGGTGGCGGCGCCACGCGGTGGACGACAGCGGAGCGGTGAACTCGACCACTCCGACCGATGCGATGAGAAGGACTCCGATGTCGGTGGGAGCCACGTCGGGGCGGAGGTCGCCCTCGCGCTGGGCGCGGTGCACGAGGTCGTACAGCATCGGCTGCACCATCTCGCGGACGGTCGAGCCCTTCTCCGGGCCGCAGGTGATCAGGTCCTGCTCGCGGGCGATCATCACATCGCGCAGGCCCTTGTCGTGGCCCTGGGTCTCGAGCATGGCCGTCATGAAGTAGACCAGGCCGTCCCAGGCGCGGGGCTCGGCGCTGGCGTGTTCGGCGATGAGCTTGATCGAGGCGACCATGTCGTCGAACAGGGCGTCGATCAGGGCGTCGCGGTTGGGGAAGCGGCGGTAGACGGTGCCCACTCCCAGACCGGCTTCCTTGGCGACCTCGTCGAGCGAGGCCTCGAGGCCGCGCCGGGCGAAGACCGACTTGGCCGCGCCCAGGATCAGCCGGCGGTTGCGCTCGGCGTCCCGGCGCAGCGGGCGGGACGGGCCGCCGATCTCCGCCACCTCCGGCTCGGGTGCGGTGACCTGGGGCTTCGTTTCCATGGCTCTAAGTGGAACACCTCTCTCCATGTGGAGGCAAGCTCTCCACTTCTGTGCTACCGTCGAAGTGTTAAGCGGAATGTTTTCCTCCAGATGCGAGAAGGCGGGACCATGACCGAGCTCCAGACGACGGGGGCGGGTGCGCCGACGGCCCAGGCCGCGGCCGCTCCACCGCCGGACGACCACCACTCGAAGCGCTGGCTCATCCTGGCCGTCATCGGCCTGGCCCAGCTGATGATCGTGCTGGACACGACGATCGTGAACATCGCCTTGCCGGACGCCCAGAAGGCCCTGGGCTTCTCCAATGGCGACCGACAGTGGATCGTGACCGGCTACTCCCTGGCCTTCGGCAGCCTGCTGCTGTTCTTCGGCCGCGTGTCCGACCTGATCGGGCGTCGCGCCATGTTCCTGATCGGCCTCGTCGCCTTCGCCGGGGCGTCGGCCCTCGGTGGCGCCGCCCCGAACTTCGAGATCCTGGTCGCGGCCCGCGCCCTGCAGGGCGTCGCCGGCGCCATGCTCGCCCCGGCCGCGCTGTCGCTGCTGTCCACGACCTTCACCGAGGCCAAGGAGCGCGCCACCGCGTACGCGGTGTTCGGTGGCATCGCCGGCTCCGGCGCCGCGATCGGCATGCTGCTCGGCGGCGTGCTCACCGAGTACGTGAACTGGCGCTGGACGCTGTTCGTCAACGTCGCCATCAGCGTCGTCGCGATCGCCGGCGCCGCCGCCCTGATCCCGCGCCACGCGCGCCAGGCCGACCGGCCCACTCTCGACATCCCGGGCACGCTGCTCGTCTCGGCGGGCCTGTTCGGCATCGTCTACGGCTTCGCCAACGCCGAGTCGCACGCCTGGAGCGCGCCGAGCACCTGGGGGTTCCTGGCCGGCGGTGTGATCCTGCTGGCGGTGTTCACCTGGTGGCAGACCCGTGCCACGCACCCGCTGCTGCCACTGCGCGTCGTCCTCGAGCGCAACCGCGGCGGCTCGTTCCTGGCGATGTTCATCACCGGCGCGGGCATGTTCGGGGTGTTCCTGTTCCTGAACTACTACCTGCAGCAGATCCTGCGGTACTCCCCCGTCATGACCGGTGTCGCGTTCCTGCCGATGGTCGCGGCCCTGATGGTGACCGCCTCGATCAGCACCACCAAGCTCTACCCCCGGTTCGGCGCCAAGCCGCTGGTGTTCATCGGCATGCTGATGGCCGGCGCCGGGATGGCGTGGCTGACCGGCATCTCCGCGACGTCGGGCTACGCGGCGAACGTGCTCGGCCCGGTGTTGGTCGTCGGAGTCGGCATGGGCATGATCTTCGCTCCCGGCATGAACGCCGCGACGTCCGGCATCGAGGCCCGGGACGCCGGCGTGGCGTCGGCCACCGTCAACACCGCGCAGCAGGTCGGCGGTTCGATCGGCACCGCGCTGCTGAACTCGCTGGCCACCTCGGCGCTGGCGAAGTACCTGGTCGGCAAGGACGCCGCCAACCCGATGGTGCAGGCTGACGCGGCGATCCACAGCTACGTCGTCGCTTTCTGGTGGGCCGCGGCGATCTTCGTGGTCGGGGCGGTGGTCTGCGGCTTGATTCTGAAGGCCGGGAAGCCTGACCCGGCTGATCCGGATGCCGCGCCTGCTGTTCACATGTAGGCACCTCGCTATCGAGGTACTTCGCATCGAAGATACCTCGGGATGGAGGTACCTCTGTGTCGATGTACATAGTCATGGAGGTACCTCGTCGGCAGGCTGTGTCTGCCCTGAGCGAGGGCCGCCGCTGGAGGTCTTCGACCTCGAACGGTCGCTTGTTCGCCATCGACCGGCGGCCGCCGAAGAGGCCCGAGGAGGGCGGGATCGTGGACGCGGAAGCTGCCAGCCGCCGACCAAAGAGCAGCCGACCAGCCCCGCACAATGAACACCGCGGCCGAAGGTCGTATCAAGCCTTGTGCCCGCCGCCCGACCCCGGCCCGCCCACGGTCGCCGCCCCACGAGCACACCAGGAGCGCCTCAAACGCCTTGCTCTGGCGGCGACCGGTGGGCTAAACAGTTAGGTAAACCTAACTAGAGAGGCGGCCCTCTTGGCTCGCACCCTGCACTCCTTCATCGTGCGCAACACCGAACGTCTCACCGACCATCTGATCCGGGTCCACCTCGGCGGACCGGGTTTCGAGACCTTTCAGCCCAACGAGTTCACGGACTCCTACGTCAAGCTGGTGTTTCCCGGCCCGGACGGCGAGACCGTCCGCACCTACACCGTGCGCGCCATCGACGCGGCGGCACAGACGATCGCGATCGACTTCGTCCACCACGGCGACGAGGGCGTAGCCGGGCCCTGGGCCGCGGCCGCGCAGCCGGGTGACGCCATCGGCCTGTTCGGTCCCGGTGGTGCGTACGCTCCGCGCGCCGACGCGGACTGGCATCTGCTGGCCGGTGACACGTCGGCGCTGCCGGCGATCTCCGCCGCGTGTGCCGCTCTGCCGGCCACGGCGGTCGGGCGGGTGTTCGTCGAGGTCGAAGGGCCCGATGACGAGTTCGACTTCGACCGGCCTGAGGGGGTGCGTCTCACCTGGGTGCACAGCGACGGGGCCGCTCCCGGCGAGAAGCTGGCCGAGGCCGTGCGCGCGGAGCCGTGGCTCGACGGGCAGGTGCACGTCTTCATCCACGGCGAGGCGCAAGCGGTCATGCACGACCTGCGGCCGTACGTCCGCAAGGAGCACGGGGTTCCGGCCGAATGGGCGTCGATCTCCGGCTACTGGCGGCGCGGACGGAACGAGGAGGGCTTCCGGCAGTGGAAGCGCGATCTCGCCGAGCGTGAGGAAGCGACCGTCGGCTAGTTCGCGACAGGTCAGCTCGCAGCAGAGGGAGCAGAGGGAGCCGAGGAAGTAGAGGGAGCAGGGGCTGCAGAGGGCAGGCGAGTGCGCAGGCCCTCGATCAGCTGATCGACCCCGAACGCGAAATGGTCGTCCATACTGTCGCGGACGATGAGCTCCCCCAGGGCGGCCACGTTCGGGTACTTGTCCGCCGGCGCTGAGCGGAACGCTTCGGCGACGGCGGCGACCGCCTCCTCGGGGCTGGCTCCGTGGGCTTCGAGGGACGACATGGGCAGCTGTTCCTGGAGCACGAAGCCCTGGACGTATGTGGCGAGCGTGCGGGTGGCGTAGGCGGCGTCGGCGTCGGAGAAGCCCGCCGAGCGCAGCCAGCCGAGGGCGACGTCGAGGACGTAGAGAAGGTTCGGGCCCGGGGCCAGGCGGCCGGCCATCACGCGGGCGGAGTCACGGTTCGCGTTCAGGTGGCAGCGGTATGCGCGGGCCATCTCACGGAGGTTCTCGGCCCAGTCGCCTCCGGTCTTGAGTTTGCGGGCGTCCCAGAGCAGGCTGTCCGCGAGCAGGTCCAGGAGCTCTTCCTTGTCCTGCACGTGCCAGTAGAGGGACGCGGCCTGCACGCCGAGTTCGGCGGCCACTTTGCGCATGGACAGGGCGTCGAGGCCTTCGCGGCGCAGGACGGTCAGGCCGGCCGCGATGAGGGCTTCCTGGGTGATCGCCGGAGTTCTCGCGGTCGCGCCCTTCCTCGCCGCTGCCACCTGGGATCTCCTCGTCACCTGTCGTCCATGGCCGTGCCCCCTGCGGGGCATCATCTCATCCGGCGTTTGTAGTCTAACGCCGTTAGGGTTAATCTAACGCCGTTAGTCTTGCCTCTAACGCCGTTAGACTGGAGCCGCGACGCCATGGCGCACCACGACCCCCGAGGACCAGAAGCCGGCTCCGGCCGGACCGCCACGGCGCCCGTCGCCGACCCGGGACCCCCGACCGCCGAGCACGGCGCGCGCACCACGCGCGCCAAAGCCCTGATCCTCGGCACCCTGTGCATCACGCTGTTCATGGCGATGCTCGACAACGTCGTCGTGAACACCGCCCTGCCGAAGATCGGCTCCGAGCTGCACGCGGGCTTCACCGGCCTGCAGTGGGTCGTCGAGGGCTACAGCCTCGTGTACGCGGCGCTGCTGCTCACCGGGGGGACGCTCGGCGACCGGCTCGGACGCAAGCGGGTCTTCCTGGCGGGCATCGTCGGCTTCACCCTCGGCTCGATGCTGTGCGGGCTCTCCGGCTCGATCGGCGAACTCGTCGCCGCCCGCATGCTGCAGGGTGTCGGTGCCGCGCTGCTGACGCCGGGCAGTCTGTCGATCATCCGCCACACGTTCCCCGAACCGGGCGAGCGGGCGCGCGCCATCGGGCTGTGGTCCGGCATCTCCGGGCTGGGGCTGGCGCTCGGCCCGGCCGTCGGCGGGCCGCTGGTGGACGCCTTCGGCTGGTCCAGCGTCTTCTGGATCAACGTGCCGATCGGCGTGCTGGCCCTGGCCGTCGGCCTGCGGGTGCTGCCGGAGTTCCACGACGGCCGCGAGCGGTTCGACGTCGCCGGCCAGGTGCTCGGCGCCATCGGCCTCGGCGCGCTGGTGTACGCGCTCATCGAGGGGCCGGACGCGGGATGGTCCAGTGCCCGGGTGCTGAGCGCCGGTGCCGCCTCGGTCGTCGCCCTGATCGCCTTCCTGGTCACCGAGGCCCGTCGCAGGGCACCGATGCTCGACCTCTCCTTCTTCACGGACCGAGTCGTCGCGGGCGCGCTGATGAGCGGTTTCATGGTCAGCTTCGGCATGTTCGGCGCGCTGTTCTTCCTGCCACTGCTCATGCAGGACGTGTACGGCTGGTCCGCGGCTCGGGCGGGTGTCGCCTCGCTGCCCGCGACGTGCGCGATCATGGTGGCCGCGCCCTTCGCCGGAGCGATCACCGGGAAGCTGGGGCCGCGCCCCGCCCTTGTCAGTGGTCTGACGTTGTGCGCCGCCGCCCTCGCCGGACTCTCGCTCTACGGCCCCGGCGCGCACTACTCGCACTACGTGTGGACGCTGCCGATCGTGGGACTGGGCATGGGTCTGTCCTTCGCACCGGTCTCGGTCGCGGTCCTGGAACGCGTCCCGGCCGCGAAGGCGGGCATGGCGTCCGCCGTCACCAACACCATGCGTGAGCTCGGCGGCGTGGTCGGCATCGCGGCCCTCGGCGCCATCCTCACCAGCCGGATGACGGGCCTGCTCGGCCCGCGCCTGGCCGATCTCGGTGTCGGCGCCGGGCAGCGTCACGAGATCACCGCCGCGGTGACGCGGGGAGGCGCGGGCGGAATCGCCGCGAGCCGGTCCCTCCCGCCCGCTTTGCGCGCCACGGTCGACACGTCGTTCACCGACGCCCTGCATCTGGCCCTGCGTTGCGGTGCCGGTCTGCTCGCCGTCGCGGCGCTGGCCGCTTGGGTGCTGCTGCGGGGCGGCGCGCGCAAGCGTCTCCTGTGACGTCGTGCGGCTACCGGCGCGCGAAGAGGTTCTTCATGGGTGGTCGTGGGCTGCCAGCCGGCGCAGCGAGACGATCCCGCCGATCGCCGGAAGCACCGAGAGCGCGATGGTCTGGCGGGTGACGCGTGGAACGCGGGCGACGGTGACGATGACGCTGAGATACAGGAAGCCGTGAATCGGTGCGACGGCTGCGGCCAGCGGGCGCGAATCGCCTGTTCCGAGGATCACGAGCAGTACCGCCAGCGATGTCACTTCCAGGGTTGCGAGGACTCGGAGCTACCGGCGGTCGTTCAGCTGAGGCGGCTTCTCCTCCGTGTCCGTGCCCTGGGACCACCAGGGTTTCACGGGCTGAAGGACTCCGTAGATGCCGCTCACGAAGAAGAGGGCGACGGAGATGAGGTAACACCAGCCGCCGAAGCCCAGGGAGACGATCATCTTGTGGTCCTCGTAGAAGTTCGATTGGGAGGTGTACAGGTACGAGTATTCGGGTGAGAAGTTCGCCCAGCTGATTCCCAGCACGATCAGCGAGACGGAGGCGATGGCGATCGACATCCACGCGCCGGTGCGGAAGGGATACCAGGTCTCCTCGTAGCCGCCTCCCCCGCCGCCGCCCTTCACTCGGCCGCCTGCCATGTATGAGCTGAAGGCGCGCCCTGCGCCGCGCCAGTCGCTGGGCGCGGGAGGCCAGCCCAGGCCCCGCTTCGAGCGGTACCACTGCCATCCTTCCAGGATCAGGAAGATGGGACAGATGATCCCGATCCTGGCGACAGTCCACGCGTAGTAGGAAGCGTGGTTGTCGCCGCCGAACGTGCCTTTGCCGGGCGGCGCCGCGCCCTCGAACCACGGAGTCACCAACGCCAGCAGCGTAAAGGGGATCGTTGCGACGAAGCCCCAGGCCCACCAGGGCGCCTTCTCGTACCGCGTGTCAGTGGTGGAACTCTCAGAGCCAGCCATCCCTACCCCCGATGGGATCGTTCCCGTCGCCAGGAGCCTAGCGTCAGCTGAGATGAATATCCAGGGGTTGCATCAGCTGGGATGAATCACCATCAAGATCGCTGTCGTGGCCCCACGGCAGCCCGCCGGCGCGCTGACTGCAATTTTTCACCGCCGCTCAGGTGTTGACCGCCCCCTGTGGATCCCCATTATCGGAGATATGCCGTCCGCAAAGACGGTGAGTCTCATTCAGGAGGATACAAGATGGCTCTGCACCACCGTATGAAGCGGGCGGCGGTCACGCTCGCGATCGCGGGCGCCGGCGCGACGATGGTCGCCACGGCCCCCAGTGTTTCCGCGGCGCCGCCCGGCGACTGCCACTTGTACGCGACGCTCACCTACGGCCAGGCCACGTGCTTCGCGGCGAACAGCTACCAGGCCTACGACGTGTGTGTTCACGCCGGGACGACCTACACCGTCTACGGTCCGTGGACGTCGACCGGCGGCACTTCCCGCGCCTCCTGCAACAACGGCGACCTGCTGGAGCGCCCGTACATTGTCTACGTGGACACCGACGGCCTGTAAGCACCGCGCTCCCGGAGAGGGCTGGAAACGCGATTTGCGTTTCCAGCCCCTTGCTTCTTTTTGCGAAATCCTATCCGAGCCGAATGGATATCCCGGACGTCCGATTTCCACGGATGACCGCCGCCAATGATGAGTTAAGCACTTGACCGAGCCAGCGCTCACACAGGCATCGACCAGCCCTCGGGCTGCCATAAGCTGAGATGAATAGGCGCGCGATCCGCAGAGCTCCGACAGAGCCTCTGCTAATGCCTCCGGACGGGCGCTCCGGCCCGGATGGCACGAGGAATCTCCGCGACGTCGTCGACGATGTCGAGCAGGCGCGCCTGCTCCGCGGGCGAGGCCGGGGAGTCGAGGTCGACGGTGTAGGTGATGCCGGTCGAGGCCCAGGTCGTGGTGTCGAAGGAACCTGAGGCCCGGACCCGGACGCCCTCGATGGGCAAGGACAGGGCGGCGGCTTCACGGTAGACGTCGTTGAGGACACAGCCCGCCGCGGCGAGGTGGAGGAGGTGGGCACCGGTGAAGTCGGTGTGGACGGTCACGCCTTCGGGGGTCCAGCGGTGGGGGAAGGCCGTGGCGGCCGGGTCGGTGTGGCGGAGTGAGCCGGCGCCGACGGTGACCTCGAACTGGTCCATCATTGCTCCTTCGGGTGTCGCGGGCGGGTCCGTCTTGGGCGACAGCTTATGGAGGCGGCGGGCCAGACGCCCTTGGAGTGGTAGAAAGCGATGAACAGGTCGGCGGGCCGCTGCGTGGGGTCGGAGCGGCGGGTGAGGTCGTCGATCAGGTCCAGAGGACCTGGCCCGGGGCCCGGGCAGTGCACACCCGCGGCCGCCGGCTACCGGTTCGTCGATCCCGAGTCGGCCACCGCGGCGTGGTACGGGCGTGACGGGCCTGGGCCGCGATGGGAAGGTCGGTCCGGGACGTGCACCGCGTCGTCTTCACCACCGCGCACGGCGACCACGCCGGGAACGCGGCGAACCTCCTCCCCGAGGCTGGTCTGGACCATGGCGGGCGCGCGCTGCCGCTAGGCCGAACGGCTGGTTGCCGGCTTCGGCGCGTTTGCCCGGTGGACCGCGTGGTTACGTCTCCACGCATTGATACCGGCAGCCTCGGAGGTCCGCGTCGATGGTCGGCACCCTGCGCTCCAGACTGACGACGGCGACCGTGGCCGCCGCCTGTGCGCTCACGTCCGCGCTGACCGCCGTGACGGCCTCCCCCGCCGCGGCGGCCGGTGACGGCCTGCAGCGGGAGCTGGACCGTCTCGTCGGGGCCGAGGGCGGTCCGCCCGGGGTCGTCGTCGTGCTCGACCGGCGGGGTCATCGGACGGTCTACCGGTCCGGCCTCGCGGTCGTCGACCCGCGTCGGCCGAGCCCTGACGACCACATGCGGATCGCGAGCGTCGCCAAGGCCTTCAGCGGAGCGGTGGCCCTGCAGCTGGTGGACCGAGGCCGTCTGCACCTGGACGACACCGTCGCGCGCCGCCTGCCCCAGCTACCCGCCGCGTGGGGCGCGGTCACGCTTCGCCAGTTGTTGCAGCACACCAGCGGCCTGCCGGACTACTCGGCCTCGGCCCCCTTCATCAAGCTGATCCAGGAGAATCCGCGGCGTCACTTCGACTCGCAGCGGCTGCTGTCGTTCGTGGCCGGCGAGCCGCTGCTGTTCGCGCCGGGGTCGCGGTTCCAGTACTCGAACTCGGACAACATCGCCGTCGCGCTGATGGCGGAGGCGGTGACCGGCCGCCGGTACGAGGACCTCCTGAAGCGTCTGGTCTACGACCGGCTCGGCCTGCGCCACACCAGCCTGCCCTCCGGCTACGAGCTGCCCGAGCCGTTCATGCACGGCTACGTCGTGCCGTCCACCGGGGCCCCGGAAGACGTCAGCACGGCGATCGGGGCGTCGGGGGCGTGGGCGTCCGGCGGCATCGTGTCGACGCCGAACGACTTGGTGACGTTCATCAAGGGGTATGCGGGCCCGGAGCTCATTTCGCGCTCGACCCGCGAGGAGCAGCAGAACGTCGTGCCGGGCAGCTCCGAGCCTCCGGGCCCGGGCACCAACGCGGCGGGCCTGGCGATCTTCCGGTACACGACTCGCTGCGGTGTGGTCTACGGCCACACCGGCAACACCCTGGGTTATACGCAGCTCGCTCTGAGCACCGCCGACGGCAGCCGCTCGATGACGTTCTCGGTCAACGAGACGCTGACCCAGAAGACCAACGCGCCGCTTTTCGCCACGATGCGCGGCATCCAGGAGGACTTCGTCTGCGCGCTTCTGCGCTGAGGTCACCGGCCGAGGATCGGCTTCCGACCCGCGATCGGCTGGTTCACGGGAAAACGTGAGCCGCTAAGTTGGCGGGGTCGATGCGTCGATCCGAGGAGATGAGCGTGGACAGCCTGACTGTGGGGGCCGGTCCGTGAATCATTGGTTTGATCAACTGCGAGCACAGGCCGACCGGCAGCCGTGGCTGGCGGTGGGCGTCGGAGTGGTGGCCGCCACGGTGGTCGGCGTCGTGCTGTGGCGAGGGGCGGGCGCGGCACGGCGGAGTGTGCAGGGGCGGGTTTCCAGCGTCCTGATCCTCGTCGCGGCGTTGATGGCGACCGCGGTGCAGAGCGCCGGCATGTGGAAGTTCTTCGCCGAGACCATGGCGTTGCCGCTGGGGTTGCGGATCTTCCTGTTCTCGTTTCTGGAAGTGGCGCTGCTGGCGTGCGGTACCCGGGCGAAGGAGAACGTGCGCGCGGGCGAGGACGCCGGGATCGACGGGGTGCTGGTCGTCGTGCTGGCGCTCGGGTCCGGTGTCCTGGCGGCCACCGACGCCTCCAGCTGGCAGGAGGTGCTGGTCCGGCTGATGGTCTCGATCGTGGCGGCGCTGCTGTGGGAGCGGGACCTGCTGGCGACGAAGTACGCGGCCCGGCAGGACGGGAAGCGGCACGAGACCGTCCGGTGGCGCTTCGGGTGGAAGACGCTCGCGGTGCGGTGGGGGTGGGCCGACGCCGGCGATGCCAGCCTGGCCGACCAGGGCGCGAACCGGGTGTTCGACCAGTTCGTCAAGGCGACGCACGCGGTGAACCGGTTGGAGCCGGGCTCCAAGCAGCGGCGACGCGCCGTCCGCCGCCAGGCGACGGCCCAGGCGAGGCTGATGTCCTACGCGCGGCTGAACACCGACCTCACGCAGTTGATGCGGACGCTCGGTGAGGTCGCGACCGCTGAGGGGCTGACGATGCTCGGGGTGGAAGCGGAATCGGATGCCGAGCCCGCGGCTCCCGCTCCCGCTCCGGCTCCGGCTCCGGCTCCGGCTCCGAAGGCTCAGGAGCCGGAGCGTGTGGACATGGTCAGGCAGGAGCACGTGAACGGCACGACGGTGGCGAAGCCGGGAGTGCCCGTAGCGGCAGTATCGGCAGCACCGGCAGTACCGGCACCGCGCGCTGCCGAGCCAGGGCCGACCCCACCGTCTGCTGCGGACCCCGCCTTCGGAGAGCAGGTTCCGGACCTGAGGACCGCGCGGCTGGCGCGGCAGATCGTGGGTCGGTTGTCGGACGGGTCGGACGGGACGAAGATCACCCAGCGGGCGTTCATCGCCGAGATCCGCAAGCATCGGCCGATATCCAACAAGGAAGGCGCGGCGCTGCATCGTTACGCGGTCGGCACGACCGACCTCGACGAGAGCGGCCGGTGACCGATCAGAGACGACGCAGGGAGCGGCTGGCCAGACCGGTCGCCGCCACCGCCGCGAAGCCGAGGCCGGTGAGGTGGAACATCGCGGCCGGCGACCAGTGGTGCAGCACCAGGCCGGCGAGGGACACCGACAGCGGGAACATCGCGAAGGTGACCAGGCTGATCAAGGCTTGGGCACGGGCCAGCAGGTGGGGCGGCGGCATGCGCTGGGTGGCGGTCATGACCAGGACGGCCAGCACCCCGTCGAGGGCGCCGATCGCCGCCATCGTCCCGGCCATCGGGATCAGGCCGCCCACGTGCGGGAGGGCGGCGAGGAGGGCGCCGTTGACGGCCAGGGACGCGACGACGATCGGGCCCGGGCGGCGGCCGTGGGTGAGGGCGCCCGCGGATCCGCCGCCGCCGAGCATGCCGACGCCGAGCGCGGCCATGAGCCAGCCGTAACCGGCGGGGCCGAGGTCCTGGCGGCCGCGGGTGAGAACGGGCAGGGCGACTTCGAGAGTGCCTCCGACCGAGGCGCCGAGAACCGCGGTCATCAGCAGGACCGTGCGATACAGCGGCGAGGAGCGGACGAAAGCGGGGAGGGTCCGGGTTCCGGCACCTTCTTGCGGGTGGGCGTCGGCCGACGGTGACGGCTCGTTCTTCGACGACGCGAGCCGGTGGCGATGGTCGATGGCCACCAACGCCAGTGCGGACACGGCGAACGAGGCCGCGTCGACGCCGACCGCGGGCCAGGGCTCGAGCAGCGCGACCAGTGCGCCTCCGATCGGGGGCCCGATCACGTTGGCGAACAGGTTCGCCGCGATGCTGAGGGAGTTGGCAGCCGGCAGCTCCGCGTCGGGAACGAGAGCCGGGGTGATGGAGCGGTAAGCGGGAAGGTGGGCGCCTTCGCACGCGCCGAGGATCACGCCGGTGGTGACCAACTGGCCGAGGGCGGGTGTGCCGCGCGCGGCCGTGACGGTGAGCGCGGTGAGCGCCGCGCACCGGACGACGTCGGCCCCCAGCATCACCGGCCGCGCGCCGAAGCGGTCGGCCAGCGCGCCGCCGGGCAGCGCGGTGACGATCCGCGCGAGCCCGAAGCCGGTGAGCGTCAGGCTCAGGCCGCCGGTGGCGTAGCCGGAGCCGAGGACGAGGAACGGGAGGGCGACGAGGTACACCATGTCGCCGAGCGTGGACAGGGACTGGCCGGTGACCAGGATGCGGAAGTCGCGCCGCCGCAGGGGGGCGAGCGGCGATCCGGCCGCTGGGGACGTGACCGGTGTCGCCGCCGCGGGTTCAGCACTCATCGACGTTCTCCCCTGACGTGGGAAAGGAACGGGGGCGACGCGCACCCTTCAGCGCGCCGCCCCCGCGGCTGCCGGACCGGGCCCGATCCGGTCCGGCAGCGTTCATGGGGCGCCGACGTGGTCGCCGCGGTGGGGCTGTGGCCGCGAGCTTCGGGCTGTCGGCCGGGCCCGCCGAGCGCCGGACCGCCGTGCACGCCTACTGCCTCTATGTCGGCGCATCGGCGCATCGGCGCGGTCGGAGCCGGAGTGGTCCGCGGGGCCTCAGCCCATGTCGCCCGGCACGGCGAACCCGAGCTGCTCGGCGCAGAACCGTTGCCACTCCTCGCTTTCGTCGCGGTACGCGGGCTCGTCGGCGAACGCGTCGGCGGTGAGGGTGAGGTCGTCCCAGAGGAACAGCGGGCCTTGCTGCGCGTGCTCGCCGGCCCACTGGGCCGCGGGGCCGAAGTCCCGCAGCGCTTCGGGCGGGTAGGCGCGGCTGTATCGCAGCATGCTCACTCCCCCGCTGTCGCGGCCATCGCCTGGCGCAGGCTCAGTGGCCGCATGTCGGTCCACACCTGGTCGATGTGGTCCAGGCATTCGCGCTTCGGGCCGCGGACGCCGACCTCGGTCCAGCCGCTGGGCAGGGGGCGGCCCGTCGGCCAGATCGAGTACTGCTCCTCGTGGTTGATCACGACCGTGTACTCGCGGGTGTCCTCGTCGTCAGGCATCGCCGACTGTCTCCTCTTGTTCGGTGTGGGCTGTGGAGGGCGCCGGGACCGGTCCGGTTCCGCGCCGTACTTCCTGGGTGGCGCCGATGACCTGGCGGACGGCCGCCGTCACCCAGGCGCCGGCCGCGCACAGCAGGACCGCGTACGCCAGCGTCAGCACGTAGCCGAGCCAGGCGGCGTCGTCGCTGATCCCGGCCAGGCCGATGGTGACGCGGGAGATCCGGGTGGTGTCCATCTCGGTCCAGCGCCGGAACAGGTCGCCGCCCCAGCTCACCAGCGGCACCGCGAGGACGAACGCCGCCACGGCGCGGCCGCGCAGCAGCAGGGCGGCCGCGATGCCGGTGAGGATGGTGACCCACCACCAGCCGAGCTGGTTGCCGACCCAGTCCAGGACGACGCCGCCGGCGCCGACGGCCAGACCGCGGACCAGGCTCCGGTCCAGGAGCGTCATGGTGTCCGTGTCAGTACCCTTCGTTCCGACCAGCCGGCCGGCGCGCCTGCCGGGCAGGCGCCGGGTCAGGGATTGAGTGTCCATGTCCGCCCCTTCGTCGCGGCCGAGGCCTGATCGCCCTCGAGCATCGGTGTGTTGCGGCCGGCGAACCAGTCGGCGAGCCGGTCCGAGTACCAGGGGGAGGCGGGGTTCTCGCTCTGCCCGCCGGGGTAGACGCCGACCCCCTGGCCGGTGCCCCAGTCGACGACCATGCGCCAGCTGGCGCCGCCGACGGCCACGCCGGTGAGCGTCTTGCCGTGCCGCACCGGGGCGGCGCTGACCACCGAGTTGATGGTGCGGCCGCTGCCGCCGGAGGCGAACGGCCCCTCGTCGAGCGTCGGCGACTTCAGCAGCGAGGCGATCATCACCTTGTGGCCGTTGCCGAGCTTCCAGGTGGTCACGTCCGGGCCGCGCTTGCTCTTCAGATCGTCGACCGCGGAGGCGAACGCCTGCCGGATGACTTCGGGCGCGGTGTGCGTGGTCGATCCCGCGGGCGCGAACAAGGGGTTCGCCGTGTCGTTGACGGTCATGTTGATCAGCAGGCCGTTGAGTCCGTCGACCGCGTAGGTGCTGTCGTTGGTCCGCGGTGTGAACACGTCGCGCGGCGGCGCCGGGACCTTGTACTGCTGCCACACCGGGTGCCAGACGGCGTAGCCGTAGAGCACCATGAACCGGCCCCAGATCGTCGCCGCCGTGGAGTCGGCGGTCAGCGAGTAGTCCCAGGTCTTCAGGTCGTTCAGGGCCGCGGTCTGCACCGGATCCCACTGCTGGCCCTGCAGGTCGTCCAGCACGGTGGGCAGCATGGCGCGGGCCACGTCGTCGGCCGACGACATCTGCAGGTCCTGCATCTGCTGCGAGGTGATCCCGGTGGCGCCGGTCAGCGCCTTGGTGATCTCGGTGGAACGCCAGCCCTGGTCGAAGAAGTCGTAGCCGCGGCCGTAGTAGTACGGGTAGTCGGTGCCGACCTCGCGCTGGTTGGCGGTCTGGGCGAACCCGGACGGCGGGTTGTAGGTGATCGGCAGCGCCTCGAACGGGATGCTGCCGGCTACGTCGCACTCCCCGGTGCCGGCCATCGGCAGCCACGGCAGGCAGCTGTCGGCGGTCTGCGGCTGCAGGCCGGCGTTGACGATGCCGATGTTGCCGGCGTCGTCGGCGTAGGCGAAGTTCTGCGGCGGGGTGTTCCAGCCCCGCAGCGCCTGGTGGAACTGGTCGAACGTGGTCGCCTTCTCGACGGTGAGCATGGTGTCGAGGTTGTCGCTGGGCAGGGTGCCGGTGAACCACACGGCGGCGGTGACCCCCTGAACGGTCATGATCGGGCCGTGAACGGTCATCCGGGTCGTGTAGTCGACCGTCGAGCCGTCGTGCTTCTTGATCTTGTTGACGATCTTCGTCATCGGCTGCCACTGGCCGTTCCAGAAGTACTGGTCCGGGTGCGCGGCGTCGGTCTTCTCCAGGTAGTAGAAGGTGCCGGGCCGCTGGGAGTTGGTCAGACCCCAGCTGATGTGCTGGTTCTTGCCGTCCAGCACCGCCGGGATACCCGGCACGGTCACGCCGGCCAGCTGGTACGACGGCGAGCGCAGCTCGACCTGGTACCAGATCGACGGCATGGTCAGGTTCAGGTGCGGGTCGGAGGCCAGGATCGCCTTGCCGGACGCGGTGAGCTTGCCGGAGACCACCCAGGCGTTGCTGTCGCCGATGGTGTGGTAAGCGTTCGCAGGAAGCTGTGACAACCGGTCCTGGAACTGCGCGGAGGCGTCGATCGCCTGTTGCGAGGAACCGATCTGGAACTCCTGCGACGTGCTCGACGCCTGGGGCACCGTACCGCCGGTCGGCGTCGGGGTGCCGTCGGCGCGCGCCGGGATCGGTGTCAGCGGCAGCTTCTGGTAGGGGCCGGGGTCGTACGGATACTGCGGGTTCTGCCCGACCGCCTGGTAGAGCTGCTCGAACTTCTGCTCGCCGAAGGCACCGGCGATGTAGCTGTAGGCGGTCGGCAGCGGGTCGAAGGCGAGCGTCTGGGTCTCCAGGCGCTGCACCGCGAGGCTGTCGATCGGGGTCCACTGCTCGACGGAGAAGTTCATGAGCTTGTAGTAGAGCGGCAGGGTGTTGTCCTTCTTCATCTGGGCGATGGCGGAGTTCACGCCCTGCGCGTACTCGGTGAGCACCGCGCGCGCCGGGGAATCGGCCGGCAGCGCGGCCCAGTCACGCTGGGAGGCGCGCAGCAGTCCGAGGTCGAGTTCGTACTCGTCGGACGGCAGCGCGGCCGGGTCGTTCGTGGTCTCGGCCAGCCGTCCCTCGGCCTGGCGACGGGCCAGGTCCATCTCGAACAGGCGGAAGCGGGCGTGGGTGTAGCCGAGGGCCCGGTACATGTCGGAGTCGGTGGCGGCCTTGATGTGCGCCGTGCCGTTCGCCTCGAAGGAGACGGTGGCGGTGCCGGACAGGCCGGGCAGGGTGAGGGTCTGGTCGTGCGGCGGGTCGCCCTGGTCGGCGGTGATCCACACTCCGGTGCCGGGGTTGACGGCCGCTCCCAGGGGCGGGATGGTGCCGGCGCCGGCGACCGAGACCTGCAGGACCGCCACGGCCAGGGCGAGCGCCCCGGCCAGCGACGCCGCGCGCAGGCCGAGCCGGCCCCGCGGCGTCAGGTCCCTTCTCCATGATCTCAAGGTGCTGCCTCCTTCAGGTGCGGCCGGCCGCGTGGGTGGCCCGGGCGGCCGCGATCAGGGTGGTCCGGACGGTGCGGAGCACGTTGTGCTCCTGGTCGAACAGGGCGAAGTGGCCGCCGGGGAGGGTGACGCGGCTGAACGGTCCGGCGGTGTGCCGCCCCCAGGCGATCAGGGCGCCCGGTGGTGCTGCGGGGTCGTGCAGTCCGCCGAGCGCGGTGACGGGTGCGGTCACCGCCGCGGCGGGGTCCCAGGTGTGGGCCTCGGCGGCCTCGTAGTCGGCGCGCAGCGCCGGGAGGACGAGGTCGACGAGGTCGGGATGGGCGAGGACGTCGGGGTCGAGGCCGCCGAGCGCGCGGACGCGGGCGAGGAAGGCGTCGTCGGTGAGGGTGGCGACCGGGGGTTCGGGGGCGCGCGGCGGTTCGGGGGCGGCGCCGGATATGAAGACGTGGAGCGGCCGGGCGCCGGCGGCTTCGAGGCGGCGGGCGAGTTCGTAGGAGAGGAGACCGCCGAAGCTGTGGCCGAACAGGGCGAAGGGCCGGTCGAGGTGCGGTGCCATGGCGTCGGCGAGGGCGTCGACGATGTCTGCGACACGGCGCAGGGGTGGTTCGGCGATGCGCCGTTCGTGGCCGGGCAGGCAGACGCCGATCAGGTCGACGCCGTCGAGGCGGTCGGCCCAGGCG
The DNA here is from genome assembly GCF_039531675.1 of Catenulispora subtropica. Classification (NCBI taxonomy): domain Bacteria; kingdom Bacillati; phylum Actinomycetota; class Actinomycetes; order Catenulisporales; family Catenulisporaceae; genus Catenulispora; species Catenulispora subtropica. The sequence continues at coordinate 24,733 of NZ_BAAAQM010000010.1, read as the reverse complement.
AGGTAGCGGGCCGGGCCGGAGCCGGCGTGTGGGAGGCAGAAGAGGCGGGTGTCGGTAAGGCAGGTGGAGGGGGAGGCGGCGGCAGCGTCGGTGGCGGCGGCAGCCGGGTCGCCGGCGCGGCGGAACCAGGGGCCGGGGATGCCGGTCGTCATCGGGCCTCACCGTTTCCGCTCGCGGTGGGGCTGTTCAGTTCTGGGACCATGCCCTGGCGGACCAGGAAGGCGACGGTCTTGGCGACGTAGTCGACGTCGATGGCGGGGAAGCCGGCGTCGCCGTCCAGGCCGCTGAGGGTGTTGCCGATCTCGACGACGTCCGGGTCGCCGTTCATGGGGCCGTCGATGGACAGGAGGGCGGCGAGTCCGTCCAGGCGGCCGGCGGTGCGGCGGGCGAGCTGCACGCGCCACTGTGCGTAGGGCACGGTGTCGAAGCGGTAGCCGGTCTGGGTGAGGTACTCGTGGATCGACTTCATCGGGGCGATCTGCGGGTTGTAGAACTGGTGCACCGGGTTGGGGCGCGGGGCCAGGCGGGACAGGCGGACGATGGCGGCGGAGACCAGGTCCACCGGGAGGACGTGCAGGGGGATCGGGGTGTCCTCGGGCATCAGGCCGGCGATCAGGCTGCCGGCGAGGCACAGTGCGAGCTGGTCGCGGACGCCGACCGCGCCGGTGCCGGTGGCGCCGGTGATCAGCCAGGGGCGGTAGACGCCGACCGGCAGGCCGCGCCGCCCCGCTTCGAGGACCAGGTGCTCGCCGGTCTTCTTGCTGAGCACGTAGCCGTCTGACGTCCCGGCGTCGAGCGGGCCGGGGCGCTCGGGCAGCACGTCGCCGACGCGCATGTCGATGGTCGAGATGTAGTGGACCGGTGTCGGGCGGCCGGTGCAGGCCAGGCGCAGGATCTCGGTGGTGCCGACGACGTTGGGGGCGCGCAGCACGCGGTAGGGCAGGATGAAGTTCATGTGCGCGGCGCAGTGGTAGATGACGTCGAGGCGGTCGGCGAGTTCGGCGAAGCCGGCCTCGTCGAGGCCGAACCTCGGCAGGGTGAGGTCGCCGGGCAGGATCGTCAGTTTGCTGAAGTCGACGTCGTGCTGGTCGTAGTCGGCGAGGTTCGCCGCCAGCCGCTCGGCCGGGTCCGCACCGCGCACCAGGCACACGACTTCGGTGGCGCCGTTGCGCAGCAGCTCGGCGATCATGTGGCCGCCGAGGAAGCCGGTGCCGCCGGTGAGCAGGACGCGGCCGAGCCCGCCGTTCGCCGGCGCGGGGCGCGGCGTGGCGGCCGGGACGATGGCGGCCGGCAGCTGCTCGTCCCGGAGCGCGGACTCCACCGCGCTGTCGGGGGCGCCGGGGCCGTCGGGGCCTTCGAGGGCGGCGGCGAGCGAGGCGACGGTGGAGTGCGTGAACAGCGTCTTCAGCGGCACCGGCATGCCGACGGCCTCCGGCAGCGCGACGATCAGCCGCGCGGCGGTGAGGGATGTGCCGCCGGCTTCGAAGAAGTCGTCGTGGATGCCGATGTCGCGACGGTCGAGGGCGGTCCCGAAGCAGTCGAGGATCGCGCGTTCGAGGTGCGTGCGGGGGCGGACCGCGCCTTCGTAGCCGCTGGTGCGCTGGGCGGTGGCGGCGAGCAGGGCCTCCGGAGTGTCCGGCAGCTCGGGGAGACCGAGGTAGCGGTCGGGGAGGAGGCGCGCGGGGAGCTCGGCGGCGAGGTGGTCGGCGAGATCGGTGACGGTCTCGGGCGCGTGGACGGCGACGGTTTCACCGGCGGGGGTGAGGACAGCGGCCGAGGCGATGACTTCGGGATGGGCGCTCAGGGCTGATTCGAGCTCTGACAGGTCTGGCGGGTCGAGGAGCTCGATGGTGCCGTCGACGAGGCGAGCGGTGCGACCGGTGTGGAGACGGCGGGCGCCGTTCGGGGCGGGCGTGAGGATCTCGGCGGTGCGGGCGGGGCCGGCGAGGTGGTAGAGGGGTTCGGCGGCGCCGGAGAACCAGAGTTCGCCGCGGGCCCCGGGCAGCGCCGGCCGGCCGGTGAAGTCGGTGAGGCCGATGGTGGGGGCTCCGGTCAGGGACCGCAGTGGGAAGACCAGATCATGGCTGATCTGCGCCGGAGTAGCAGGATCGGCGGCCGGAGGGGCGAGCACCGGAATCGGCGGACCGGCCTGGTCTTGGCGGTCCGACGTGGAGGTGTCGGCCTCCGGCACGGCAAGCACCGGGATCGGCAGTGCGGCCAGGTCATGGCGGTCCGAAAGGACGGCTGTCGCCGAGCCGAGGTGGCGTGCCAGGTAGGCGACAGGTGCATCGGCATCGAGTTCCAGGAACGGCACGCCGCGCAGGCACGCGGCGCGGCGCGCGTCGGCCCGACTCGCCTCGTCGCGCACGCAGATCGCCACCGGTCCGGCGAGTTCCGGCAGGGCGGCGACAGGCTGGCCGAATCGGACTTCGGAGATCCCGAGCACCTCGGCGGCCACTCTCCGCGCCTCGTCCGCGCTCGCTTCGGCGACGGCCGGCCCCGAGCCGATCGGCAGCTCCGACAGCCGCGTCCCGAGGCTCTCCCCCATCGCGGTCAGCACCCTGACGACGTCGTCGAGGACCTCCTCGACCGTCGCCGCCTCGAACAGCGCCGTCGCGTAGACCAGATTCAGCCGGAAGCCCTCGGGCGCAAGCTGGGCGTCCAACGTCAGGTCGTAGCTCGCCACCCCGCTGGCGACCGGGGCGGGGGTCAGCGTCGCCCCGTCGATCTCGACGGTGCCCGACAGGCCGTCCTGGACCGCCAGCAGGACTTGGGCCAGGGGTGCGCGGCCGAGGTCGCGGGGCGGGTCGAGTTCGGTCACCAGGTGCTCGAAGGGCAGGTCCTGGTGGGCGTAGCCGTCGAGGCAGGTGTGGCGGACCCGGGTCAGGAGGTCGCGCATGGTCGGGTCGCCGGTGGCGTCGGCCGGGAGGGCCAGCATGTTGATGAAGCAGCCGAGGAGGTCGGCGGTCTCGGGGCGGGTGCGGCCGGAGACCGGGGTGCCGATCATGAAGGCGGGTTGGCCGGAGCGGCGGGCGAGGACGGCCTGGTATGCGGCCAGCAGCAGCATGAACGGGGTCGCGCCCTCGGCTCGGGCCGCGTCGATCAGCGTCGCGGCACGGTCCGGGCCGAGTTCGCGGGACACCATCGCGCCGCCGAAGTCCTGCTCCGGGGGACGCGGGCGGTCGGTCGGCAGGTCCAGGACGCGCGGGATGCCGGACAGCGCCTGCTTCCAGTACGCGAGCTGCTCGTCCAGACCGCTGTCGGCGAGCGTCTCACGCTGCCAGACCGCGAAGTCCGCGTACTGGATCGGCAGCTCGGGCAGATCCGGAGCGGTCCCCCGGACTTCCGCCCGATACAGCTCGACCAGGTCGCGGACCAGCAGGTCGGCAGACCAGCCGTCGCAGACCGTGTGGTGCAGCACGATCAGCAGCAGGCCCTCGTCCGCGGAGACCCGCACCAGCCCGGCGCGCATCATCGGGCCCTGACGCAGGTCGAACGACGACTGCGCCTGTCCCGCCGCGACGGCCTCGGCCGCGGCCCGGGCCGCGTCCAGGGGCAGACCGCTGACATCGACGATGCGCAGCACCGCCTCCGCTTCCGGCGCGATGAGCTGCACCGGCGCGGTCCCGTCGTGGTCGAACCGGGTCCGCAGCACCTCGTGCCGGCCGGCCAGGGCGGCCAGCGCCCGGTCCAGCGCGGCGGCGTCGAGGCGGCCGCGGACCCGCAGGGCGGCGGTGATCGTGAAGGCGGCGCTGCCTGGATCGAGTTGCTCCAGGAACCAGATCCGCTCCTGCGCGAAGGACAGCGGGAACACGTCCGGCGCGGCGGCGTCGAGCCCGGTGGGCACTTGAAGTGTGGTCATGACAGCCTTCTCCCAAACTGCGGCGAATGGGCGGACTGGGCGGACTGGGCAGCCGGAGCGGGGCGGGCGCGGCGCTCCTGCCGCTTGATGGCGGTGGTCTGGCCGGCGTCGCGCAGCAGCCGGGCGATCCCGGCGACCGTGGGTTCCACGAACACGTCGCGCAACCTCAGCTCGCACGCGAAGCGCTCCCGCAGCCGGGCGGCGATGCGTGCGGCCTGCAGCGAGTTGCCGCCCAGCACGAAGAAGTCGTCGTCGACGCCGACCGCCCCGGTGCCGAGGATCTCGGCCCAGACCTCGGCGACGGCGGCCTCGTACTCGTCGCGCGGGGCGACGGCGGGGCCGGTCCGACGCCGGGGCGCGGGCTCGGGCAGGGCGGCGCGGTCGACCTTGGCGTTGTCGCCGAGCGGCATCGCCGTCAGGACCATGATGTCGGCCGGGACCATGTAGTCCGGCAGGCGGCCGCGCAGCCGGCGGCGCAGATCCTCGGCGTCGAGGTCGCCGCCGGGAGCGGGCACGGCGTAGCCGATCAGGCGGGCGTCGGCCCCGCGTCCGCGCAGCACGGCGGCGGCCTGCCGCACGTCCGGTTCGGCGGCCAGCGCGGCCTCGATCTCGCCGAGCTCGACCCGGAAGCCGCGGATCTTGATCTGGTTGTCGGCCCGGCCGCGGAACTCCAGCAGTCCGTCCGGTCCGTGCCGGACGACGTCGCCGGTCCGGTACAGCCGGGCCCCGCGCCGTCCGGAGAACTCGTCGGGCACGAACGCCGCGGCCGTCTCGCCCGCGCGGCCGAGGTAGCCGCGGCCGAGCGACGCCCCTCCGACGTGGAGCTCGCCCCAGACACCAGGCGGAACCGGACGCCCGTGGCGGTCCAGCACGTAGAGCTCGACCAGCGGCATCGGGACGCCGAGCGGCACCCGGCCGCGCGACTGGGCCCGCTTGCAGGTCCAGCCGGTGACGGCGATCGCGGTCTCGGTGGGCCCGTACATGTGCAGCAGGTCCGCCGAACCGTGCGCGAAGAACGCTTCCTGCGTCGCGACCGGCAAGGTCTCCGCTCCGCACATGACGTACCGCAGCGAACGCGGGAACGTGGCGCCGCCGGCGTCGAGTGCCTCCAGCGCGAGTTCGAGCATCGACGGCACGAAGTGCGTGATGGTGATCCCGGCGTCCTCGATCAGCTCGACCAGGTAGTCGGGGTCGCGCTGACTGCCGGGCTTGGCCAGCACGAGTTCCGCGCCGGCCATCAGCGGCCAGAAGACTTCCTTGACCGCGACGTCGAACGTCGTCGTGGTCTTGTGCAGCATCCGGTCCGAGGCGTCGAGCGGCCAGTCCTGCTGCATCCACAGCAGGTTGTTGCAGATGGCGCGGTGCTCGATCTGCACGCCTTTGGGCTTGCCGGTGGACCCGGACGTGTAGACGACGTACGCCAGGTGTCCCGGCGTGACGGCCACCTCCGGCGGCGTGGCGTCCTCGCTCTGCCACTCGGGCCCGTCGATGTGGATCCGCCCCGGCTCCTGGGGCAGGACGCTGTCACCGTCGCTGTCGGTCACGACCAAACGGGCGTCGGCGTCGCCGAGGATGTCGGCCAGCCGGGCGGCCGGCTGCGCCGGGTCCAGCGGGAGGAATCCGGCGCCGGCCTTGAGGATCGCGTACTGCGCGACCACCATTTCCAGACTGCGCGGCAGGGCGACGCCGACCACGTCGTCGGGCCGCACGCCGTGGCGCACGAGATGCCGGGCGAGCCGGTTGGCGCGGCTCTCGAGCTCGGCGAAGGTGAGCCGGGGACGAGGAACCCCGGGCTCGGTCGCCATGGAGACCGCGACGGCGTCGGGTGTGGCGGCGGCCTGCGCCTCGACCAGGGTGTGCAGGCACACCAGCGGGTCGTAGTCGCCCGGGACGCGGTTGAAGTCGCGCAGCCAGGTCTGCTCCTCGGCCGGGCTCAGGGTGCTGATCGCGGACAACGGCTGGTCGGGATCGGCGGTGAACGCCTCCAGGATCCGGACGAAGTGCTCGGCGAACAGAGCCATCAACGGGGCCGCGTAGACATCGGTGTCGAACTCCAGGCCACCGGTGATGCCGTGCGGCGTGTCGACCAGGTTCAGGACGACGTCGAACTTGGCGGTCCGGTTCGGCACCGCCACCGGTTCCACCTCCAGGCCGGGCAGGTCCGGCAGCGCCCCCGCCGCGTTGTTCAGCGCGATCATCACCTGGAACAGCGGGCTGCGCGCCGGGTCGCGCTGCGGGGCCATCGCCTCGACCAGCGTCTCGAACGCGACGTCCGGCGCGGCGTACGCGTCGAGGCAGGCGCGGCGGGACCGGGCCAGCAGGTCGCGCACGGTGGGATCGCCCGAAGTGTCGGCCCGCAGGACGAGCGTCTCGGCGAACAGCCCGACGACGTCGGCCGCTCCCGGCGCGGTGCGGTTCGCCGCCGGCGTGCCGATCAGGAGGTCCTCCTGACCGCTGAACCGGGTCAGGGCGGCGGCGAAGGCGGCCAGCAGCACCATGAACTCGGTGGCGCCGGCGTCCCGCGCCAGGGCCCTGATCCGCTCCGTGAGTGCGTCGTCGACATCCAGAGGCAGGGTTCTGCCACGGTGCCGGCGTTCGGGAGGCCGGGGCCGGTCGGCGGGCAGCTCGAGCGTGTGCGGAGCCCCGGCGAGTTCCTCGCGGCGCCGGGTGAGCTGGCCGGCGGCGCGCGCTGACCGGCCGCGCTGCCAGGCGGCGTAGTCGCTGTGCCGCAGCTCGGGTTCGGTGAGTTCGGCTCCGGAGTAGGCGGCGGCCAAGTCGCGCGCCAGCACGGACACGGACCAGCCGTCGGCCACGATGTGGTGCAGCAGCAGGACCAGCACGTGATCGTGCTCCGCCGTCCGGATCAGCGTGGCGCGGAACGGTGGTTCGCCCTCGGCGAGCCGGAACGGCCGGGTGGCGGCGGCGTCGGCGAGGCCCGCGGCCTGGCCGGCGGCATCGGGGACTCCGCTGAGGTCGATGACCGCCAGCGCTGCTTCGGCGGGCGGGAGCTGACGCTGTGTGGCCCGGCCGTCGGCACCCTCGAACACGGTGCGCAGCGCCGGGTGCCTGGCGACGAGCGTGTTCAAGGCCCGGCGCAGACCGGCGACGTCCAGCGGCCCGGCGAGGCGAGCGGCGATCGGCACGTTGTACGCCGGAGACTCCGGGGCGTACTCGGCCAGGAACCACAGCCGCTCCTGCGCCGACGACAGCGCGAACGGACCGTCGCCCGGCAGAACCGGGATCGGATCGGCGGGCCCGGCGGTTCGGGTCCGGACCCAGTCCGCGACGGCGGTCGGACGAGGGTTTTCGAATACTGCCAGGACCGGGATCTCCAGCCCGAGCGCCGCCGACATCCGGGTCGCCGCGTGGGCGGCGTCCAACGAGTGCCCGCCGGCGGCGAAGAAGTCGTCGTCGCCGGTCACGGCGTGGCCCAGGATGTCGGACCAGATCTGGACGACGACGGCTTCCAGCCCGTCGCGGGGGCCGAGGTCGGCCGCGGCCGCGGCGCGCCGGATCGGGAGCGCGGCCAGCGCGTTGCGGTCGAGTTTGCCGTGGGGTGTCAAGGGGAGTTCGGGCAGCGGAAGCAACAGGTCGGGGATGAGGTAGGCGGGCAGCAGACTACTGAGATGCCTCTTCAGGACCGGGGCATCCGGCTGCCGGGCGGCTGTGGCGTCCGGGACGTAGTAACCGACGAGACGCCCTTCGCGCGCCACGACGGCAGCGGCGGACACACCCGGGTGCGTGGTGAGGGCCGATTCGGCTTCGCCGGGCTCGACACGGTGGCCACGGATCTTGAGCTGCGTGTCCGCGCGGCCGAGGTGGATCAGGCGGCCGGTGTGGTCGTACCGTGCCAGGTCACCGGTCCGGTACCACCGGGCTCCGTCGGCGGCCGGGACGAAGCGTTCGGCGGTGGCCGCGGGCCGGGCGGCGTAGCCGAGGGCGAGGCCGGCTCCGGAGATCCACAGCTCACCGACGGCGCCGACGGGTACCGGAGCGCCTGTGGCACGCGCCAGCCTGATCGCGGTGCCCGGGATGGGGCGGCCGATACCGATGTGATCGGGATCGTCCACGCGCGCCACCGTGGACCAGACGGTGGTTTCGGTCGGCCCGTAGAGGTTCCACACTTCCGCGCCGTGCTTCAGCAGCTCGGACGCCAGCGCGGGGGGCAACGCCTCGCCGCCGCACAGGGCTCGGAAGCCCGCGCCGGGGCGCCATCCGGCGTCGAGCAGAAGCCGCCAGGTCGCCGGGGTGCCCTGCAGCACGTCGCAGTCGGCGGCTTCCATCAGGCGGGCCAGGGCGACACCGTCGTGCGCGGTGGCGGTGTCGGCGAGGGTGACGCAGGCGCCGGACACGAGCGGACCGAAGAGTTCGAGGGCTGCGATGTCGAAGGTGAACGGCGTGACGGCGACCAGGCTGCTGCGCGCGGACAGGCCGGGTTCGTGACCGGTCATCGCGGCGAGGAAGGTGGTCAGGGCAGCGTGGGGGACGGCGACGCCCTTCGGCTCGCCGGTGCTGCCGGAGGTGAACAGGACGTAGGCCGGATCGGCGATCGGTGCGACAGAGGTCGCGGCGGCCGCCGGCTCGCCGCCGGCAGCACGGGACGGATCGGCGAGGTCGTCGATGAGGATCACCGAAGCGAACGTGACCCGGCCGACCGACTCGCGGTCGGACAGCACCGTCGTGAGGCCGGCGATCTCCGCCATCCGCCGCAGGCGGGCTTCGGGCGCCGACGGATCCAGCGGCACGTACGCCGCGCCCGCGAGCCAACACCCGAGCAGCGCCGCGACGGCGGCGGGTGTGCGGGCGGCGCAGATTCCGACCGTCGCGCCGGGCCTCGACCCCAGACGGGCCGCCACCTGTCCGGCGGCCCACCACACCTGCCCGTAGGTCCACACCGAACCGTCTTCGGCGGCGATCGCGGGCCGGGCCGGCTCCGCGGCCGCCCACCGTGCGACCGCGGTGAGCACCGGTTCGCCGGCCAGGGGCGCGGGTCCGTCACCCCAAGCGCTCAGGCGCCGGGTATCGGCTTGCGCGAGAACCGTTTCGAGCACGACGTCCGGGTCGGCGGTCATCGCCTCCAGGAGGGCGACGAGCTGCCCGAGCATGCGGCGCACGGTCTGCTCGTCGAACAACGCCGTGTCGAATTCACAGAAGCCGCTGATTCCCCCGCTCCCGCCGCGACCATCACCACCAGCGCGGCCTTCGCCGACACCGCCGAGACCACCATGGCCGCCTTCGCCGCCACGGCTGCCATCGCCGCCAGCGCCATCACCGACATCGCCGTCACCGCCTTCGTCATCGTCGTGGCCGTCGCTTCGGCCCTCGCTCGGGTCTGCGCCGTCGGTGAGCCACAGCGCCAGGTCGAACCGCGCGACCGGCAACGCGGCCGACAGGGGCCGGACTCGCAGTCCGGGCAGGTCCAGGCGCGGCGGCACGGTGTTGTTCAGCGCGAGCATCGTCTGCACTACGGGGTTCCGCGCCAGGTCCCGCTCAGGGGCCAGCGCTTCGACGAGCTTCTCGAACGGCAGCTCCTGGTGGGTGAACGCCGCCAGGCACGCGCGTCGTGTGCGAGCGAGCAGCTCTCGCGCGGTGGGCGTTCCGGACAGGTCGGCGCGCAGCACCACGGTGTTGGCGAAACTGCCGACCGTGCGTTCGACGTCCGGGTGCGGCCGGCCGGCGACCGGCGTCGCGAACAGCAGGTCATGCTGGCCGCTGTAGGCCGACAGCATCGCGCCGAAGGCGGTCGAGAGCACCATGAACTCGGTGCAGCCCTCGGATGCGGCCAGGGTCCTGATATGGGCCGCCAACGCCGCCGGGACTCCGAACGGCACCGAGGCCCCGTCGAACCGCTGGCGCGGCGGACGGGGGCGATCCGTCGGCAGCTCCAGAGCCAGCGGAGCACCGTCGAGTTCGGAGCGCCAGAAGGCGGTGAGTGCGTCCAGGGTCTCGCCGGTCATCCGGGTCCGCTGCCAGTGCGCGAAGTCGCCGTACTGGACGACGGGATCGGTGGTGGCCTCGGCCCGGCCCGCGTAGGCTGCGCCGATCTCCTCGGCGAGGATCGCCGCCGACCAGCCGTCCGCGGCGATGTGGTGGACCACGGCCGAGAACACGTGCTCCCGCTCGCCGACGCGAACGAGCAGCGCACGAACCGGGGCCTCGTGCATCAGGTCGAAGGGCCGGCGGGCGGCTTCGGACACCAGGCGATCGGCGAGGGCTGGATCGTCGGCGGCGTCGACGCACCGCAGAGCTCCCGGTTCGACGAGCACCTGAAAGAGCTCTTCGTCTCGTTCCTCGATGATCGAGCGCAGGGCGTCATGGCGGGTGACGACGGTATGCCAGGCGGCGGCCAGCCGCTCAGCGTCCAATGCCCCGTTGATCCGCACCGACAGCGGCAGGTGATACGCCGGTGAATCAGGCTCCAAGCGCGACAGGAACCACAACCGCTCTTGGGCGTACGACAGCGGCGCCGGACGCGGGCCCGGCTCGATGCCGCCGGCCGTGGGACCCGCCTCGGCGGCGGCGACCGCCTCTGCCAGAGCCGCGAGTGTCGTGCGGGTGAACACGTCGACCAGGTCGACGGCGACACCGAGCCGCGCGGCCAGGCGCGAGACCAGGCGCGAGGCGAGCAGCGAGTGCCCACCGAGGTCGAAGAAGTCGTCGTCGGGACCGATGGCGGCCGGATCCACGCCGAGCAGCTCGGCCCAGATCTGAGCCAGGGCGTCCTCGGTTTCGGTACGCCGCCGGCTCCGGCGGACGGCGTCGGCGTGTTCGGCCCATTGCGGCATCGGCAGGCGCGCGGGGTCGACCTTGCCGTTGCGGGTCAAGGGGATGGTCTCGACGGCCGTCAGCGAGGCCGGCACGAAGTAGTCCGGCAGAACCGAGGTCACCCACGCTCGCAGCTCGGCGATGTCGACGGTGTCGGCCGCGACCACGTAGGCGGCCAGCCGGTTGTCCGTGGCCGAAAGCCGGTGGGCGATCACGGTGGCCGCCGAGACGGCGGGATGCCGAGTGAGAGCGGCCTCGACCTCCTGCGGTTCGACGCGGTGGCCGCGGATCTTGACCTGTGTGTCGTCGCGTCCGCGGAACAGCAGGGTGCCGTCGCCGAGCCGGCGTGCCAGATCCCCGGTCCGATACCAGCGGCTGCCGTCCGGTCCGGGCACGAAGCGCTCGGCCGTCAGAGCGGCTCGGCCGGTGTAGCCGCGGGCCAGTCCGGGACCGCTGATCCACACCTCGCCGACCGCGCCGGGCGGAACCGGGCGGCCGTCGGCGTCGCGCAGTACCACGTGGCTGCCGTTGACGGGCCGGCCGATCGGAATGCTCGGCAGCCTGCTGAGATCAGGGCTATCCCCGGAGACCGGGTGCGCGGTGACGCAGGTGGTGGCCTCGGCCGGACCGTACCCGTTGACGACGGTCAGCCCGGGCGCAGCGGCCAGGGCGCGGCGCACGTGCGGTACCGACAGCGCCTCACCGCCGATCAACACGGTGCGCAGGCCGCGCAGCGCGGCCGGGTCCTCGTCGACGATCGCGTGGAACAGGGCTGTGGCCATGACCGCCGCGGTGACGCCGTGCTCCCGGATCGCCGCACCGATGGCCGGGGCCGTGAAGGCCAGCTCGGGGTGGACGACGCCGCGCGCGCCGTGGAGCAGCGTGCCCCAGATCTCCCACGTGGCGGCGTCGAACGACACCGACGACAGCCACAGCAGGCTCCGATCCGGGCCCAGGCCGCTGTAATCGCCCGGCCGGACCAGGTCGACGACACCTCGGTGGGTCAGCGCGACCGCTTTCGGGCGGCCGGTGGAGCCGGAGGTGAAGAGTTGGGCGGCAAGCGTGTCAGGGTGCGGGGCCGGATCCAGGGGATCGTCAGGCTGCTCGGCCCAGGTGTCACGCTGGTCGATGAACAGCGGGTCGGTCGGGGCGAGGAACTCAGGACCCGGCGCCGTCGTGATCGCATGGGCGATGCCCGCGTCGGCGAGCATGAGTTCCAGGCGCTGCCGTGGATATCCCGAGTCCAGGGGCACATAGTGTCCGCCGGCCTTCACCACTGCCAGGCACGCCACGGCGAAGTCCGCGGAGCGCGGCAGACACACGCCGACCGGGGTCTCCAGGACGACGCCTCGCTCGCGCAGTGCCCGCGCGATCTGGTTGGTGACGCGGTCCAGATCGCGGTAGCTGAGCGTGCGGTCGCCGTCGACGATCGCCGGCGCTTCCGGGTTCGCGGTCACGGCTGCCCGGAACAAGTCGATGATGGTGTCGGTGCTCCGGGTCGGCGTGCTGTCATACCGCTCGGCCGGATCTGAGACCAGTGACAGGTCGCTGATGAGCCGCCTCGGGTCGGTGGCGGCGTCGGTCAGGAGCGTGGTGAGGCTGTCGGCCAGTGATCGGGCCGTGGCGGCATCGAGCAGGTCGGCGCGGTACTCCCACTCGATCCGCAGGGTGTCGCCGTCTTCCTCGATCAGGCACCCGAGGTCGAACTTGGCGTCCGCGGCGTCGATCGGGACCGGCTCGGCGTGCAGTCCGGCGAACAGCTCGGAAAGGTCGAGCCGGGTCTGCGTGGTCAGTCCGACGTCGAACAACGGTGCGCGGCCCGGGACCCGTGCGACGCCGGATTCCGCGATGATCCGCTCGAGCGGCGCGGCCTGGTGCGTCAGGGCTTCCCGGCTGCGGTCGCGGACCTGGTCCAGCAGGGCCGCGAAGCTGGTGGCGGGGTCACAAACAGTCCGGAGGGGCAGGGTGTTGACGAAGCAGCCGACGAGGGCGGCGGTCTCCAGGCGCGTCCGCCCGGAGACCGGGACGCCGATGACCAGGTCGCGGGCGCCCGTGAACCGGTGGAGAACCGCGGCGAGTCCGGCGTGCAGGACGGTGAACAGGGTGGTGCGCGCATCGCCGGCCAGGGCTCGCAACCGCCGTGTGGTGTGCGGCGGGATCACGGTGCGGTGGGTCGCGGCGGGACCGGTCTCCTGGGCGGGGCGAGGCTGATCGGCCGGGAGGTCCAACGGCTCCGGCGGATCGGCGAGGGCGTGCCGCCAGTACTCGGCGGCGGCGTCGGCCTGGGCGCGGGCGTCGGCGCCGGCTTCCCAGACCGCGTAATCGCCGCCCTGGATGGGGAGCGGCGCGAGGGACAGGGCGGTGCCGTCGTGCTCGGCGCGGTAGGCGGCGGCCAGATCGGCGAGCAGGATCGGCAGGGACCAGGCGTCTGCGGCGATGTGATGGACGGCGATCAGCAGTAGGTGCTCGTGGGCTTCGATCGGCCACAGGATGGCGCGGGTCAGCGGACCGGTGTCGAGGTCGAAGGGCTCTGCGACGGCTGCGCGGAGGGCGTCCGACGGCTCGACACCGTTGCGCTCGCGGACCTCCAGGCGGATGCGGGCCTCGGCGTGGACCTGCTGGACCGGTATCCCGTCGATGGCGGGGAAGGTGGTGCGCAGAGCCTCGTGGCGGGTGGCGATCGTGCTGAGCGCGCGCTGGAGAGCGGCCAGGTCCAGGTCGCCGCGCAGGCGCAGGGCGGCCGGCATGGTGTAGCGCGAGCTGCGCGGAGCCAGGTGGTGCAGAAGCCAGATGCGGCGTTGCGCGGCGGTCGCCGGGAACGTCGTCACGCCGCGTTCGGCGTCGGCGTGCAGGCGCTCGGCCAGCTGGCGGCGCGGCGCTGACAGGTCGGTCATGCTCCACTCACTTCGTCGGTCAGCAGCTGGACGATCGCGTCGGGCAGCGCGGCGATGCGCGCGGCGAGGGCGGCGGGATCGTCGTGGGCGCGGGGCAGGGCGGTGATCGGTGCGGACGCCGGGACCGCCGCCGCCAGGGCTTCGGCCAGACCCGCGACGGTCGGGTGGCTGAACAGGGCGACGACAGGCACGTCGAGCTCGAGCGCGGCGCCGATCCGGAGAGCGGCCTGTGCGGCCACCAGGGAATGGCCGCCCAGGTCGAAGAAGTCGTCATGGCGCCCGACGCGGCGGCCGCCGAGCAGTTCGCCGATGATGGCGGCGACGGTGCGCTCGCGGTCGTCAGCCGGCGCTTCGAAGGCCAGGGCCCGGGCGGCCTCCGGCAGGGGCAGAGCGCGGCGGTCGAGCTTGCCGTTGACGGTCACCGGCCAGGCGTCGAGGACGACGACGGCGGAGGGGACCATCGGAGCCGGCAGCACGGCCCGCAGGCGGGCGCGGAGATCGGGCATGGTCCGCGGCGGAGACGTCGCGGCGTCCGGCACCACGTATCCGACCAGCACCGGCTGCCCGCCGATCGGTCGCAGGACGACGAGGGCCGACGCCACCTCCGGCTGCGCGGCCAGGGCGGCCTGGACCTCGCCGAGCTCGATCCGCACACCGCGTACCTTGACCTGCTGGTCGCGGCGTCCCAGGAACCTGAGACGGCCGTCCGGCCGGTAACGCACGACGTCGCCGGTGCGGTACATCCGGGCCCCGGGGAGGTCGGCGAACGGATCCGGCACGAAGGCTTCGGCGGTCGCCGCGGGGCGTCCGAGGTAGCCGCGGGCCAGCCCGGCACCGCCGACGGACAACTCCCCCGGCACGCCGACCGGGACGAGCCGGCCCGCGGCGTCGAGCACCCGGGCCGGGCAGTTCTGGACGGCGCGGCCGATCGGCACCATGCCGGTGCCGGAGCCGTCCGGATCGAGGTGGTGCAAGGTCGCGAAGATGGTGGCCTCGGTCGGGCCGTAGCCGTTGACCACCGCCAGGCCGGGGCGTCCGGCGACGATGCGGCGGAGCAGCGGCTCGGGGGTCGGTTCGACGCTCACGATGAGGCGCCGGAGGGAGAGCCGCGAGATCTGGGCTTCCAGGGCGCTCAGGGCGAACGGTGGGACGTAGGCGTGGGTGATCCGGCGCTCGGCGAGCCAGTCCACGTAGCGGTCGGCGTGGGGACGGACGGCGGCCGGTACGACGTCGACCGTCGCGCCGGATCGCAACGCGCCGAAGATCTCGAACACGGAGACGTCGAATCCGCCGCTGGTCCACCACGCGCACAGGTCGCCGGCCTGAGCCGCGAGCTCGTCGAGCAGATTCACGACGCCGACGTGCGTAACGCAGACGCCCTTCGGCTCGCCGGTCGAACCCGAGGTGTACATGACGTAGGCCGCGTTGTCCGGACGCGCGGTGGCGCCAGGTGCGGGCAACGCTTCGGCTGCTTCTACCGGTTCGGCTGGCTCGGCCGGGTCGACCAGCGCGATGGTGCGTCCCGTGGCACGTGCCAGCTCGGCGGCGTACGGCCCGCGTCCTATGAGAAGACTGATACCGGCGTCGTCGGCAAGGGCGACGAGGCGCGCGTCGGGGTGATCGGTGTCGAGGGGCACATAGGCCGCGCCGGCCTTCATCACGGCGATCGCCGCGGCGATGAACTCGGCGGAACGGTCGGCGAGCAGCCCGATCCGGTCCTCCGGTCCGGCTCCGAGCTGCCGGAGACGAGCCGCCAAGGTGTCGGTCCACCGCATGAGGCGGCCATAGGAGATGTCGCGGTCGCCGTCACGGACCGCGATGGCGTGCGGGGTCAGCTGCGCGTGGCGGTCGACGGCTTCATGCAGCAACTCACGGGCTACCGGTACGCGGCGTGCGTTCCAGTCGGCCGTCACGGCAGAGCGCTCGCGGGACGACAGCAGGTCGATCTGCTCGGCGGTGGTCGCCGGATCGGTGACAGCATGGGCGAGCAACGTGCCGAAATGGTCGGTGAAGCGAGCGGCGGTGTCGGCGTCCCAGAGCGCGGTGTCGTAGGTGAGGCCGCAGCGCAGGGTCTCCCCGGTGCGGACGAGCTCCAGCGACAGATCGAGCTGCGCACCGGTGGTCTCGACGCGGCGGGAGCTCACGTGCAGGGGGCCGGCGTCCAGAGAACCCGCGTCGAGCAGGAACGCGGCCACCGGATCGCCGGCCGGCGCCTGCTGGAGGGCGAACAACGTCTGGAACAGCGGGCTCCGGCCGGGGTCGCGGTCCGGATGCGCCATCTCGACCAGGTGTGGCAACGGGATCCGTTGTCCGGCGAGGGCTTCACGCAGGCGGGAGGCGACGTGCCGGACCGTTTCGACGAACGTGTCGGCGGCGTCGAGTCGGCACCGCACCGGCACCACGTTGACGGCGAGACCGAGCACGTCGGCGGTCCCCGCGGTCAGCCGGCCCGGCGCCGGTGCACCTATGACGAGATCGGAGGCGCCGGTGTAGGCGTGGAGGAGCCAGGCGTAGGCGGCGAGCAGGACGGCGTAGGGCGAGACGTGTTCGGACGCGGCGAGCGCGTCGACAGCCCGGACCGTCTCCGGTGCCAGGTCGTGCAGGTGGCGGGCGCCACGGAAGCCTTGAACCGCCGGGCGGGGCCGGTCGGTGGGCAGATCGAGCGGTTCCGGAGGATCGGCCAGACGGTGCCGCCAGCGGTCGAGGGCTTGCCGTGCTTCGGCGGAAGCGAGGTAGGAGTGCTCGGCCCGGACCGCGGCACCCATGGTCGCCGGATGGCCGTCCGACGTCTCCGGAGCGATGAGCAGCGCCCGGACCAGCGCGGTCAGAGACCACAGGTCCGCCGTGATGTGATGCACGGCGAGCGCCAGGACGTGCTGTTCGGCGCCCAGACGCCAGTGCCGGATCCGCCACAGCGGTCCCGTCTCCAGATCGAAGGGCTCGTCGATCAGCGCTTGGACGGCCTGGTCCAGGCGGGTCGGCGTCCAGGTGGAGGCGTCGACCGATGCCCAGTCGACGGAGGGCTGTCCGATGACCCGGTACGGTTCGCCGTCGCGAACGCCGAAGCGGGTGCGCAGTGCGGCGTGGCGGACGACGGCCGTGTCCAAGGCGGTTGCGAAAGCCGTCGGGTCGAAGGGGCCGACGATGTCCACCGCGTGCCCGAGGTGGTAGGCGGTGGAGCCGGGGGCCAACCGATGGAGGAACCACATGGCGCGTTCGCCGGCGGTCAGGGCGTCGGTGGTCGTGTCCGCGTCGGCTTCGGCGACGGCCGCCGAGTGAACCAGGGTCCGGACAGCCGCGCCCGACATCAGGTCCGGCAGGTGCAGGCGCCATCCCGCGGCTTCGGCGTGGACCGCCAGCTCGGCGGCTTTGACCGAGTCCAGTCCCGAGGCGGCCAGCGGCACATCGACGTCGAGGGAATCGGCTGCCACCCCCAGTGACTTCGCCGCCGCGGCCCGCAGGACGTCGGCCAGGACCAGCCGCTCCGGCTCCGGTGCCGTGGGCTCCGGATGCTCGGCCGCGGCATCGTCGAACAGCACGGGGAGCTCGCCGGCGGCCAGGGCTCTCCGGCACTCGGACCGCCGCACCTTCCCGCTGGAGGTCTTCGGCAGTCCGCCCTTGCTCAGCAACACGATCCGGCTCGCCGCCACGGAATGTGCTCCCAGCACCGCGGTGCGGATGGCGGCGGCGATCTCGGCGAGGGGCAGCGGCTTGGGGCCCTGCACCTCGTGCACGACCGCCAGCTGTTCCGCGCCGTCCGCCTCGACGGCGATCGCGGCGCCGCAGCCGGGACGCAGTGCCGGGTGGGCGCCGGCGGCGATCAGCTCGACGTCGTCGGGAGCGATGTTGCGCCCGCGGACGATGATCAGGTCCTTGCGACGTCCCGTGACGTAGAGCCCGCCGCGGTGCAGGAATCCCACGTCACCCGTGCGGACCCGATCGCCGGCGAAGACCTCAGCGTCTCGGCCGCCCCAGTATCCGGCGGCCACCGAGGGCCCCGAGACGGTGATCTCGCCGATCGTCCCCTCCTCGACCGGCGCACCGTCGTCCGGGTTGACGACGGCGACGGCGCCGTCCGCCGGAGGCGTGCCGCAGGACACCAGCCACCGAGCGGGCTCGTCGTCGGCCGCCGGTTCGGCACGGCCGACCGTCAGCGCGTCGGCGGCGAAGGCCGTGACCTCGGGATCGGCGTCGAAGCGCACCCCGGTCACCATCAGGGTGGCCTCGGCCAGGCCGTAGCACGGGAAGTAGGCACGCCTGCGGAACCCGGCCACGGCGAAGGCCTCGGCGAACGCGTCCAGCGTCGCCGGCCGTACCTGTTCCGCGCCGGTGAACGCGACCGTCCACGAGCTCAGGTCCAGCGCCTCCCGCTGCTCCGGCGTCGTCTTGCGCACCGCGAGGTCGTAGGCGAAGTTCGGCCCGCCGCTGGTGGTCGCGCCCCAGTCGGACACGGCACGCAGCCACCGCAGCGGCTCCCGCAGGAAGCTCAGCGGGGACATCAGCGTCACCGGGAAGCCGGCGTAGACCGGCTGCAGGATCCCGCCGATCAGGCCCATGTCGTGGTAGGGCGGCAGCCAGATGACGCCTCGGCTGGCGGCGGTGTGGCCGAAGCGGTCGCGGATGAAGGCCGAGTTGTGCAGCAGGTTGGCGTGGGTGACCACGACGCCCTTGGGCCGGCCCGTGGAGCCCGACGTGTACTGGAGGAACGCGATGCGCTCGGCGTTGTGCCGGATCCGCCGCTCGTCGTTCGCGGCGGCGGTGTCCGTGGCGATCCACGCGGCTTTCCCGCCGGTGTCGCGCATCACCGGGTCGAGCAGGTCGCGGGCGAGGTTGAGGAACGCTGCCTCGGTGAGCACGGCGGACGGTGTGGCGTCGGCGGCGATGCCGGTCAGCCGCGCGGCCTGCCGGGCGTCCAGGGGCGGATAGGCGGGCACCGCGATGACCCCGGCGTACAGGCATCCGAAGAACCCCGCGATGTACTCGGGACCCGGCGGGTACAGCAGCAACGCGCGATCACCGGCGCGGCACGTCTCGGAGAGCACGGCGGCGATGGCCCGGGCCCGGGCGTCCAGGTCCGCGTACGTGAGCGCGGTCGCGTTCCCGTCGTCGCCCAGGAACGTCAGGGCTTCGCGCGACGGCTGTTCGCCTCCTCGGCGGGCCAGCAGTTCGGCGAGGGTCTCGGTCTCGGCGGTGGTCATGTCGACCTCAGGGTGTTGAGGCGGGAGCGTTCGAGCTGTTCCAGGACCCCGACTGCCTTGGCGGCGCTGTCGGCACTCATGCGCAGGCTCACGACGTGCTCGCCGTCGAACTTCGCGCACACGCCCTTGTGGGCGTCGTACGTGGCCTCGACCGCCGTGATGAACGCCTCGCGCCGTACGGCCAGCCGGCCGTCCAGGGTCGGGAAGACCTCGCGCAGCTCGCGGAAGCGCCGGATGAGCAGGTCGTGGTCCTCGGACATGACGCCGGAGAGCCCGACCGGGAGATAGGGCGGCGCCATGGCGGGGCGGACGGCGCCGCTGTAGTCCGGAGGCCGGAAGTCGGAGGCGAAGCGCATGGCGTCGCCGGACGCGTACATGACCGTCGTGGCGAACGTCAGGGCCTCGTCCGCCGCGTCGGCGTCGCCCGCGTTCACGGCCGCCTGGAAACAGCTCAGTCCCAGCGTGATGGCCTGGATCAGCGGGAAGAACACGTGGTGGCCGCTGCGCCAGCGCCGGTGCGGGTCCAGCGGCGCGGTCCCGGCCGGCACCGGCGCCGGCCGCGGCTCGCCGACCGGCAGGCCGAGGATGTAGGCGATGCAGGCCTCGATCCCGTGCCGCAGCCGGCCCCACTGCTCGTCGTTCAGCGTCGCCCCGCAACGGTGGGCCTCGCGCAGGACGGTGCGGTAGCCGACCAGCGTGCAGTGGGCGAGCAACTCGGTCGCGGCGTCGGCGGAGCGGAAGACCCCGAAGAAGCCGTCGTGGACCGCGAAGTGCTGCTCCTTGCGGGGCAGGGTCCCGGTGAACGCCGACCGGTCGAGCTTGATACCGGCCGGGCGCACCGGCACGGCGTCCAGCCGCGCCAGCAGTTCGACGTCGCTCAGCGCTCGCGCCGCGACCAGCGGGCCGAGTTCGGCGACCGCCTCGGTGACCGGGCCTTGTCGCAGGGAGCCGACATCGGTGGGCAGATGCGCGGGCCGCAGCATCACGAGCTTCATCGCGCGGCCTCCGGCGCCGGGTCGGGCAGCGCGGCCCGGTCGAGCTTGCCGTTGGCGTGCCGGGGCAGCTCGGCCAGCCGGACGATCCGCGAGGGCAGGAACGAGACGGGCAGCCGCGGTGCGAGGTGGGCGCGCAGGGCGACGTCCGAGAGCTCCGCGCCGGGGGCCAGGCCGAGGTAGGCCACCAGAACCGGTTCGCCCGCGACGGTGCGCAGCGCGGCGGCGGCCTCGACGACGTCCGGATGGGCCCGCAACGCCGCCTCGACCTCGCCCAGCTCGACCCGGTGACCGCGCACCTTGACCTGCGAGTCGGCCCGGCCGTGGAACTCCAGCAGCCCGGCCTCGGTGCGGCGCACCAGATCGCCGGTGCGGTACATCCGGGCGCCCGGGGTCGACGGGTCCGGATCGGGCAGAAAGCGCTCGGCGGTCAGGCCGGGACGCAGCTGGTAGCCGCGGGCGACGTTGCCGCCGCCGAGGAAGAGCTCTGCGACGTCCCCGTCGGCGGCCGGGGCCAGGGTGTCGTCCAGGACATGAGCCCTGGTGCAGGCGATGGCCTCGCCGATCGGCACCCGGTCGCCGGGCGGGTCGTCGTCGCGACGCAGCAGGTGGGTGACGGCCCAGACCGCGACTTCGGTCGGCCCGTAGTTGTTCTCCAGCAGGCACTCCGGCAGCAGTTCGCGATGCCGGGCCGCCAGGGCCGGGGGCAGCACCTCGCCGCCGACGATGGCGCAGCGCAGGCTGGCCAACGGCGTCGGATCGTCGCCGAGGATCAGGTCGTAGAGCGCGGGCGTGCAGTCGGTGTGGGTGGCTCCGTAGAGCTGGATCAGCTCCCGGAGGCGTCCCGGGTCCCGGTGGTCGCCGTCGGCCGGGATGATCAGCGCGCCGCCGCTGGTCAGCGTCCACCACAGGCCCACGCCCGAAGCGTCGAACGAGAACGAGATCGGCAGCAGGAACGCCTCGGGCGCGGGCCGCTCGGGCACGCGCTGCGCCAGCGTGGCCAGGGCGAGTTGGCGATGGGTGACCATGACGCCCTTGGGGACGCCGGTGGAACCGGAGGTGTAGAGGACGTAGGCGAGGTTGTCCGGCACGGCCGCATCCGCCGGCGGCGTCTCGGCCGGCCGGCCGGCGCCGTCGGCGGCGACCAGCCGGCGCGGTCCGACCGGGACCTGCCCGAACAGCCGGCCGGCGGCCACGACCACGTCCACACCGGACTCGTCCAGCATCAGGACCCTGCGGTCCTCCGGCAGCGCGGGGTCGACGGGGACGTAGGCGGCTCCGGCCTTCAGCACGCCGAGCAGGGCGACGACCGTGTCGGCGCTCCGTTCGGCGATGACGCCCACCCGGTGCTCGGGGCGGACGCCCTCGGCGATCAGGGTGTGGGCCAGGCGGTTGGCGCGCCGGTCCAGAGTGCGGTAGTCGAGGACCTCGTCGCCGGCGATGACGGCCACCGCGGCCGGGGTCTTCGCCGCCTGCTGTTCGACCTGCCTGTGGACGAAGCCGTGGGCGTCGGCGACGGCCTCGGCGTCGGCGTCGGCGTCGGCGTCGGCCTCGGGGAACCCGTGATTGAGCGGACAGGCCTCGTACATCGCCTCGCCGTCGGCGTCGGTGATGTAGTACTGCTTCCATTCGAAGTTCGAAGGGTCGCCGTAGTCCCCCAGGAAGGGATGCGGCTCGACGGTGTCCCAGACGGCCAGCCGCTCACGGATCCTCCGGCGCGCGACGATCCCGGCCGGGGTGCCGCCCTCGATGCCGGCGAAGACGTTGCGCGGCTGGAACAGGATCACCAGGCCGGGCCCCAGGTTCCGGCTGCGGCGGGCGACGTGGGTCGGGGCCGCCGCGAACACGAACATCGGGACGCCGTGGAACGAGAACTCCCAGCGGTTGTGCTCCGGCGCGGTCGGGATCTCGTCGGGCCAGGCGCGGTCGTCGGCGTCCCGCAGCTGCCGCAGCACCGTCCAGAACCGGCGGCCGTGGGCGGCGTGGTCGGCGGGTCCGCTCTCGGGGGCGAAGAAGGCCGACAACGCCATGCGGCGGTTCGCGAACGGCCGGGTCGCGTCCAGGAAGGCGGCGAGGTCGTCGCGCAGCGCCGACAGGTCGCCGTCCTCCCCGACCCAGGTGCCGAACAGCTCGCCGAGGTTCAAGGCGTTGCGGCCGAAGTGGCACGGGTACTCGGCGTGGCCGACGTCCGCGCGGAACGCCTCGGTGGCCTGGGCCAGCCAGGCCGGCGCGTCCTGCGGCAGCTCGGGGCGGTCGGCGCGGAACAGCCGCTTGCCGGGGATGTCCGGCAGCAGCGGGGTGATCGGCTCAGCCATAGCGGCGGTCCAAGTCGGCGTCGATCACCGGCTGGTGGTAGACGCATTCGCCGGACAGCACGACCGAGCCGTGCAGGCGGTGCTTGGGGATGAAGATCTTGTCGCCCGGGCGGAACTTGTGCGTGCCGGAGAAGCAGTTCCAGAACTCCATCTCGCCGCTCTCGATGACCAGCAGCCGGTCGTCGTCGTGCACGTGCGTGGTCGAGCACTCCTCCCAGGACTCGACGAACGTGTCCAGGGCGACCGGGATCCGGTGCTCGTCGATGGCGGCCTGCAGCCGTTCGGCCTTGGCGCGGTACGCCTCGGAGCTGTCGATGAAGCGCAGCTGGACCGTCAGGTCGTCGTGGTGGACGTCCAGCAGCAGCGCGTACTCGCGGGCGCCGCGGTCGAAGGCGGCCAGCGCCGGCGCGCCGAAGCGGTGGGCCAGCGGCTCCAGGACGGTGCGGGTGATCTCCTCGATCGCCGCGGCGGTCTCGGCCTCCGGCGCGGCGGGGGCCAGCGCGGCCTCGGTCTGCGCGGTGTCGGCGGGGCCGGCGGAAGCCGCGGAGGCGGCCAGTTCGGCCAGGCGGGCGCCGTGGCCGCCGATCAGGGCGAGGGAGTCGAGGGTGCGGACGCACATCGCGCCGAGGAACTCGAAGACGCGGCCGTGGTCACGGGCGGTCGCGTTGAGGTAGTTCATCGCGGCCAGGGTCGAGGGCAGGTAGTACTGGTAGTAGCGGTGCGGCTGGGCGCCGAATCCGCAGGCGTCCAGGACGGCGCCCAGGACGGCGTCGACCCGGTGCGGTTCGCGGTGGGTGGCCGTCAGGGCCGCGTGAGCCCCGCCCGCGCCGTCGGTGGCGGCGGTGAGCATCAGTGGGCTGATGCGCAGCGGGGCGTTGATGGTGCCGGCCAGGAGCTGGACCGCGGTCATCTTGGCGGCCTCGGCGACGGCTCCGGCTCCGGCGACCAGGTCGAGGACCTCTTCGGCGGCATGGGACCGCCGGTCGGCGAGGTCGGCGAGCAGCCCGCGCAGGGACGCGGTTCCGGGCTCGGGCGCGTCGGCGGTCTGTTCCGCGACGGTGTCGTGGACGAAGCCGAACACGTGCCTCTCGAGCAGCGGCCGCACCAGTTCGCCCAGGACCCGGTTGCGCTCGCCGTAGAACAGCCGGTACTCCTCCCAGCGCTCCGGGGTCATCTTCTCGGCGAACATCGGCTTGGCGGTGTCGTGGATGTTCAGCAGCATCCGGTGCCCGATCAGGGCGGACAGCTGCGAGGCGTCGGGGCGGCCGAAGGGCCGGTCGTAGCGCAGGAAGCTGAGATCCTCGGGACGCACCGGGCGGCGGTAGGGATCGTCGTCGATCTCCAGTTCCTCGAACCGCGCGCTGCGGAAGAGCGGGTTGGCGCAGTAGACGCTGAGATAGTCGGCCAGCTCGGCGACGGAGAACTCCGCGGGTAGTTCCACGGAGTACTCGCCGGGCTTGGTTCTGGGAATCAGAGTCACGATGTCCCCCTTGCGATGTCTGCGGACGGTTTCCTCGATCGCTGCCCGGCGGTGATTCAACCGCGGCACGAGACGCATCCTCATCAGGGGTTATGACGTACAGCAAGCGTTTGCCCACTAGTGGCCAACACCGGTGGATCGGCCGCCGATGGCGACTTGTGGTCATCGCCCGAACCCCTTGAGGCCCGCCATCTGCGCCATCGTCATATACGTGCTCTTACACGACTCGCAATCGGGTATGTCAGTCTTGCCGCCGGTCCCCCGCCTGGTCATCATGCGAGGTAATGCACCGAGTCAGCCCGCCCGTGAGGCCCAGACCACCGGAGGGCGGCCGGAAGCCGGATCGGGCCCGGCACCGGCCCGTACGCAAGCACGGCGCGCTCGGCAGCGGGGGCACGCGGCCCGGGACGAATCTCGCGAGGCCAATGGATCTGCCCTTTGGGAGGGGTTGCATCGATGCTCGGAGGTGCGAATGTACCCATGGCTGAAACCGCGCTCGCCGCGGATCCGGCCGGCGGCTTCGACCTCGCCGCGCGGCTGCACGCCGCGGTGGACGACGTACTGGGCCGGTATGACTGCGAGCGCGTCCTCGCACGAGCGGACCGCGAGATCCTCAACTGCCTGAGCGAGGTGGAGGAGTCGTTCCTGAAGAACCCGCCCCAGACCGGACAGCTGCTCCAGATCGAACGGGCCTCGCGCCCGGCGCCGAAGGTGCTGGACGCCCCGGGCCCGAGCACGGACCCCATGGCGATGGGACCTCTCGCGCCGCCCGGGCTCCGGCCGAGACCCGGCGTCGAGGTACGGGTGCTGCCGGGGCTGACCACGTGGCTGGCCGTGGTCGATTCGACGGCGGTGGTGCTGCCCAAGCGGCACGACCGCCCGGACTGGGAGCGCACGGTGTCCCGGTCGCCCGCCGTTCTCGCGGTCGCGACCTGGGCCTTCCACCACGCGCGTCCGGCGTCCGCGCCGTCGGTCGGAGCGCTGTCGCAGCTTTCGCAGCTGGAAGTACGGATCCTACGATGTCTGTCGGCCGGGTTGAAGGACGAACAGGCGGCGCGGCGGCTGGAGATCTCGGTACGGACCTATCGCCGGCGGGTGACGGCGCTGTGCGATCGCCTGCACGCGTCGAGCCGCTTCGAAGCGGGGGTGGCCGCGGCGAAACGGGGACTCGTCTAACCGGAAAATGCAGGTGAGTACGGGCAGCCTGGAGTGTCCCGGCTGTCCGGG